>JBKBXU010000019.1:15796-25911 GCA_046313675.1 Cytophagaceae bacterium | reverse complement strand
CGAACTGGTGTTCCCCAATTCCCCGGCAGCAGAATGTTTTAAAAAAGGTGATGAAATTGTTGCAATAAATCAAAGGAAAGTTTTTAATAATGCTGACAAATTAATTAAAAAAGACACCACTAATTCCTTCGTTTTCTTCAGAAACAACCAATTGATAAGCTGCGAGATATCTCAAGGCTCAGAAGTTTACTTCTCATGGTATTCTGTAAAACCTATCGGCAATCCAACTTCTCTACAAAAGGAAAATCTTCATAGATGGCTTGGCGATCAATAATAAAATTTGCAAGAGTAGGCATAATTCATTCCAAATCATGAAAATACTTAACCGGTCTGGAAGTAATATTCCAGCGTTCGAGCATAATAGCCGAATAAGTGGTTACGTCACACTCAGGAAATACTCCCCATTGTAGAACAGAACAATTTTCTTCCAGCTTAAGGCAATCAGCATCAGATTCAGACAATACCTTTAGGGAGTTCCTTTCACACGCATTGGTATATATCGGCAAATGATCACGCCAAGTGTACATAAAAGCCATAATTACTAGAGTAAATCCATACGCATACCTTTTATATCCCTTCAGGTTTTTAATAACTAAAAAAGAAGAAATACCATAAGCATAAAACAATCCTATAAGTACAGGCTGCAGAGTATCTCTCCTTAAAATAAAGGGACGATATTCCCTGTAGCCGCCCATTGGAAGCATAAGCATATAAATTACTGAGAAAACAAGGAGTATTTGCAAAGCAAGGATTATACTCCGCTTTTGTTTATCATCTATTTTACTGATAATTACAAAATTACCAACAATAAAGAGAATAATAGGAAACAAACCCTCCCTAAATGAAAAGAATGCATTTACTATTCCTGAAGGAAGACGAGCGTACCGTTCCATCAAGGAAAGATTTACCCAGGAGTTTTCACTATTATACCTTCCTATATAAAAAGAATATAAGGATAAGCCAATCGCAAATAGAAATGAAAAAAGAAGTTGTTTATCTATAGAATAAACGGCATGAGCCAGGCGATGGTAAAAACGGCTATTCCCATTTTTACCCCAATCTTTATAAATAAGATAAAATAAAGATAAACCACAAGCAATTATCAATATAGGAGCCAAAAGAGGTCCGTTCAGGGCCAATACAACTATTAAAAGCACCCATAAAGGCTTAATTACCGCTGGAAGCCCCGAATATCCGGTAAATGCAGCTTTATAATATGGAAACATAAATATCAGCAGCAATAAAGAAGGCAATGCGTAAAACATGGTATAAGAAATACTGCTGTCAATCACTGCCATGTATTCAAAGAAACCAGAAGTCTGAAAAAAGGGAGTTATAAGGCTGGAAGAAATTAAAACCTTCTTTAAATTTATTCCAAAAGGCAGGGCTATAAGGACTCCAAGAATTAAAATGATGCTTATCTGAATGAATGTCTTTACCAAAGCTATTGACACATACAAGCTATCGATAGGAGACATAAAGCTTTGTAAGCAAAGTGGCAGGTTCCTAAAAGTCAAATACGTGGTATAATGAGCAAAAAACCTGTTAGGTGCTGCATACTCTTCCTGATATCTGATCACCCGGAGACCTAAAGGATCGTCAAGCACATGTTTATATCCTTCACTAGGAGCTATCAAAGTTGGCAAATCCCCATCTACCGGAAATAACAGATGCTGATGATAAGAATAAATCGTATCTGCCAATAAAAATAAAATCAGCAAAAGAGCCAGGTGTTTCTTTACAAAACGGAGCAAAATGATTAGCATTGAATATTCGTCAAAATCTTGTTTAGGGAGGGTTTTCGGCGGTATTATGCCAGAGTAAATAGTAAGAGTTTTGGGCAGTTGAGCCGAATCAACTACCCAAAGCTTTTATCCCATCACCATCTCAAACTGAACTAGGTCAATGAAGTCCTGAATACGCTCGTCAAGCTCTTCCGGAGTTAAACCTGCCACTCTTTCAACACCAAATTTTTCAACACAAAAAGAGGCCATAGCAGAACCATATATCACCGCTCTCTTCATACTGTCAAAAGAAGTATCACCAGTACTTGCAAGGTATCCGATAAAGCCTCCGGCAAACGTATCGCCCGCACCTGTAGGATCAAAAACATCCTCCAATGGTAAGGCGGGAGCAAAAAATACGTGATTTTCATTGTTAAATAGTAAAGCTCCATGTTCGCCTTTTTTAATCATGAGCACCTTTGGCCCCATAGCAAGGATTTTCTTTGCAGCTTTTCTCAAGGAGTATTCTCCCGAAAGTTGTCTCGCCTCTTCATCATTTATGGAAAGAACATCCACCATGGAAATGGTTTCCTTAAGATCGTCCATGGCAATATCCATCCAAAAATTCATGGTATCCATGACGATTAATTTGGGACGTTTTTTTAACCGCTGAATCACCGTACTTTGGACTTTAGGGGCTAAATTACCAAGCATTAGAAACTCACAGTCCTGATAGCTGTCAGGAACAATAGGATCAAAATCTCCCAATACATTTAATTCTGTAACTAAAGTATCCCGACTATTCATGTCGTTGTGATATTTTCCTGACCAGAAAAAAGTTTTTTCACCCTTTTTGATCTGTAAACCAGCAGTATCAATGCTTTTATCCTGCAACATTTTTATATCCTTTTCAGGAAAATCTTCCCCCACAACTGCAATCAGGTTAATTTTTTTTGTAAAATAAGATGCCGACAGGCCTATGTAGATGGCTGCTCCGCCAATAATTTTATCGGTTTTCCCAAATGGGGTTTCAATAGCATCGAAAGCAACCGAACCAACAACTAATAAACTCATACGTTAAGACTTTAAGATTTAAAATTCAGGGTAATATTATTTAATCAATTTTATAAAAATTAGTTTATCTTAGTCAATCATTGGAGCTCTTTTAACCTCCTTTGTCTCATCAAACAGATTTCTATAGGTATGATGAACCTTAATAACTTTACTTCCAACAGATTCACAAATCTTGATCATTTTTGGATTAAAATCACCAATCCAGTTCATCTCAAAATCTTCGTACCTCCCCATAGGCTGGATTTTCTTTGCGGCAGCCATAACGATGGCACCTTCAAGCCCTTTTCCCTGAAATGCCGGAATGATTCCAAAAGCTACTCCAAACATTTTAGTACAAGTACCTTTCACTTTATGATAAAGAAATTTCAGTTTTCCCCAAAGGTTTAACTTTCCATTGAGGTGTCTGAAAATCTGATTAAGCTCCGGAATCATAATAAAAAATCCTACCGGCTCATCATTATAATAGGCGAACCATACAATGTCTTCATCCAATACCGGCTTCATTTGTTTCATTATATTTAAAGCCTGTGCTTTAGGCATCTCTTTGACTCCGGAATGTTTAACCCAGGCTTTATTGTAAATATACCGGAAATCTTCAGCATATTTTTCCAGCTTCCCTTTCCGGATATGGTCAAATTTATAATTAGGGTCACGGGCTATCCTTTCAGCTTTTTCGGCATATGAATCAGGCAATTTATCTTCCACTCGCATATGGTAGGTAAATTGCTTAAAATATAATTTAAACCCATAATCTTCGAATAGCCGACGATAATAGGGGAAGTGATATGGCATGCAATAATTTGGATCAACAAAGCCCTCTACAAGTAAGCCCCACCACTTATCGCGTTCACCAAAATTTATCGGGCCATCCATGCCTTCCATCTCTCTCTCACTGAGCCAGCTTTTGCAGGCATCAAAAAGCATAAATGCAGCGTTTTTATCATTAATGCATTCAAAAAAGCCCATTCCACCAGTAGTATAATCCGTACTTTTGGCAGTTTTACGGTTAATAAAAGCGGCAACACGGCCAATGGTTTCCCCCTTATCATCCTGAAGTATCCAACGTATAGCTTCTCCATGCCTGAAATATTTATTGACATTAGGATCAAAAATACCTTCAATATCTTTATCCAGCGGCCTTATCCAATGCGGATCATTTTTATAAAGCTTAACAGGTAAAAGTAAAAATTCTCTAGCCTCAGTTAATGTCTTAACTTCAATAAGTTTCATGCAAATTCTAAATAGATGTCAAAAATAAATAAAAGTCCATTAAAAAATAATGACCACTAAACACTTAGTGGCCATTGCTGGAAAATTATTCATTTTAATCACCAAAATTTATAAATAAACCGGCCCCTAAGCCAAAATAAGCAAAAGGCCTGGGCGTGTTTGATAAAGGAGGGGTATGAAAAATATAATTATACTTAACATTCAGATTAAGGTCGAGGCCATCACTTAAAGCAATCAATGCACCTACATTAGGAGCGAACCCAAACAAAATGCGTGAATCACTGAAGGTCTGTCCTCCAAAACGTTGAGCCACTCTGTAATTATATGCTCCGATATCAATCCCGGCATATGGCCTGATATCATCGTCAGAAAAATAATATTCAAGAAGAGCAGTAATAGGCATAAAAGAATTACTAAACGTTTGAAAAGCACCTTGCACCGCGTAATAATGATAGCCAAGATTAGCACCAATGGCCATGTCTTCTGATATCATCAGTTTAATGGTTGTCGTACCACCAACGCCACTTCTATACATGTCGCCCAAAGCACCCACAGGGAGATTAAAACTTCCTGTAAACCCGAGACTTACTTGCGCCTTTCCGGTTGATGAGACCAAAAGGAAGAGACCTACTATCAAACTTTTTCTTACTATACTTTTCATGTGCTTAAAAGATTAAGATTCATAAAAACAATTACCGTTGAGCAAATCTAATGATTTTTTTATAAACCGGTGAAAAAATCAGTCAAATCAGGTAGTATATCAAGACTAAATTGCACTTTATCTCAATAAATAGTATATTTAGTATCCTATGAAGAAAGTCGAATTAAATAATACACTTTTATCAAAAGATGAAAAACAAATGCTATTTCTTTGTGGGCTGGGTTTCTTAATTTTCGGAGTTTATCAACTATATCAAGGACAGGAGCATGTTCATAATATTTTCTTTTACACTTTCTGGGTCATTACTGGGCTAAATTATTCAGCTGTTGGAGTAGGAGTTGATCCTGGTCAGTATATAGGCACCCGGTTTTTTCAATTTGATGACAAGATATTAACTCATAAACCATACTTGCTACTAAGACCCACTAAGGTTTCTATAGATGAAATAGCTAAAATTGAGGCAGACAATTATGATGCTGTCCTATACTTTAAAAATGGTCGAAAAAAGAAAATTAAATATTCAAGGTATAACCGCAAAACCAGAACAAAAATTGAACATTTTTTTGAAGAGATCTCTCAAACCCGGGATTTACATTTGGCCAATCAGCTTCAGCCGGCTTAAAGATTATAAAACGTCCTTTACCCTTCCTATTTCACCACTTTCCAGCCTAACTTTTATACCATGTGTGTGTTTGGGCGACTTAGTTAAGATATCCTTAACGATGCCTTCTGTAAGATTACCACTGCGCTGGTCTTTTTTTAAAACTATGTTAACCTTTATACCTGGCTTAATATTTTCTCTTAAGGTTCCGTCCATCATTTTATTTGATAAAGATGCGAATCTAAAAATAAATTTATTTAAATAGACAGTGAAGGGAAAATTTCCCCTCACTGTCTTATTTAAAATTAAGCTTTTCATTATCTCCATCATCATAACGGTGGCCTGTTACAACCGCACGCGCCATTCCAAAAACCTGTTTCAATTTCCCTGAAGGAGAATCCCAATATTCTGCCTTCTCTATTTCGACTCGGATTAATGCTATATTCGGATCTTTCTTTCCCTCCGGAAACCAGGCTTTCAATATAGGACTCCATAACTCATCAATTTTATTTCGATCCTTAATGGTAGAAGCCTGTCCACTTATGGAAACATAATTTTCAGTCCCTTTCTCCATAAAACTAACGTTTACATGTCCATCATGCTCAATTTCTTCTGCTTTTGGAGCATTAGCCGGCGTAAAGAACCACAAACAACCACCATTGTCAATTTCAGATACCGACATAGGCCGACTTCTTAAAGATCCATCGGTATCCACAGTGGTCAACATCGCTATTTTTATATCTTTTACAAGATCTTTTAATTTCTCAAACTTATCCATACCCATCCTTCCTTTCATTTCTCATTATAAGAACAGTTTCCAAGACAATGTAGTTTATTTACTTACCTGGGACAAACTTTGTTTGTCAGTAAATACATTTCATTTATAAAACGAAAATTAATCCCACCTGTAGTTATCAATAAAATCAATAATAATCATAATTTTACTGCGCTTTCTTGAAAAATAAACAAAGGACATTAGAATAAATTATAATGCAAAGAGTAGTTGTTACAGGCCTGGGCGCCCTTACCCCAATAGGGAACAATGTTGACCAGTATTGGAAATCACTAAAAAACGGTCAATCAGGTGTAGGCCCAATCACCAGATTTGACTCCGAAAAGTTTAAAACAAAATTTGCCTGTGAACTGAAAAATTTCGACCCTTTAGATTATATAGACAAAAGTGAGGCAAGAAGGTATGATCTTTTTAGCCAATATGCTTTAATAGTAGCTGATGAGGCAATAAAAAATGCTGAAATTAACTTCGAGAAATTAAATCGCAACAGGATAGGTGTTATATGGGGTTCAGGAGATGGTGGATTAATAACCTTTGAAAATCAATTTGAAGAATACATTCGGAACGATAAGAACCCACGCTTTAATCCATTTTTCATACCCAAACGACTAATCAATATTGCCTCTGGACTGATATCGATTCGTCATGGCCTGAGAGGGGTGAACTTCACAACTGCCTCTGCTTGTTCTGCATCCAACACAGCTTTAATCGATGCCTTCAATTACATTCGGTGGGGAAAAGCAGATATGATAATAACAGGAGGTTCAGAAGCTTCAGTAAACGAAAGCTCTATAGGTGGATTCAATGCATTGAAAGCACTTTCTACCAATAATGAAAATCCGGGCATTGCTTCCAGGCCTTTTGATGTTGACCGGGATGGTTTTGTAATGGGAGAAGGAGCTGGCTCCATAATTCTGGAAAGTTACGAACATGCCATGAAACGTAATGCTCCAATACTTGCCGAAATAACAGGAACTGCCTTAGCTGCTGATGCTTACCATATGACCGGAACTCATCCTGAAGGCGAGGGTGCTTTTCTTGGAATGACTCTGGCCTTAGAAGAAGCCGGAATTACCCCTGAGCAAATTGATTATATAAACGCCCACGCCACATCTACTCCCTTAGGAGACAATACAGAATTAAAGGCCATTGGCAGGGTATTTGGGAACAACTCAACTGTAAATATCGGAGCCAGCAAATCCATGACAGGACACCTCCTTGGAGCAGCGGGGGCAATAGAAGCTATAGCCTGCATAATGGCAACCCGGGAAAACATCGTTCCTCCAACCATTAATTCCTTAAACATAGAACCTGAATTCAAAGACAACTTTAATTTGACTTTAGGAAAATCGGTTCAGAAAGATGTCAACTATGCCTTAAGTAATACATTTGGTTTCGGAGGGCACATAGCCACAGTAATTTTTAAAAAGTACAGGTAAGGCATAATATTTGCATAGCCATGTATATGAAAGGTTTACTGATAGCTACTATTGCATTCGCTTTAGGCATTAATGTCTCCTTATCCCAGCATTTATATGACTCCGGAGGTCGAAACATCGGGCGTTTCGACAATAACAGGTTTTATAATGGTTCGGGTCAGATTGTAGGCAGAATTGATGGAAACACCTTGTATGATGGAAGCGGCCGAAGCATAGGGCGCATTGACAATGGCCGAGTCTATGATGCCAGTGGCCGTATGTTAGGCAGATTAGATAATAACAGGGTTTATGATAATTCGGGTAGAAATATTGGCAGAGTAGATAAAGGCACTTTTTATGATGGAAATGGAAGAATGATAGGGCGGGCCAACAGTACTGCCCACGAAGCTGTCATACTTTTTTTCTACTTCTTTTTACGAGAATAAACAAAAATCCCCGGCTTTATAACCGGGGATTTTTGATACTATTTAAAGCTTAGTATATTACATAGACATCTTTTCATCAACTCTTTGTCTTACAGCCGGATCCTGGTGGTAAGCTGACATGATTTCCTGAAACTCTTCCAAGGTCATACCATCCTCTTCCAAAACATTCTTTATTTCAGATTCTGCTTCTTCCTGAACAACTGCTATTTTTTCTGACGCCTTGTTAAACTCATCCATTTCTTCTTCAGAAACATTTCCCTCCATGCCTAATTGTTGCATAGTAGAAATTTCATTAAAGCGTTCTACAGTAAGTCCGGTACTTTCAACCTCTTCCGCCATCTTTTCCTGAGCAGCAATTTCAATTGGTATAAGCTTCTGCGCTGTTTCAACAAATTGCTCCAAATCAGAATCACTAAAATCTGCTCGGGCTTCAGCTTCATTGCCTGGTTGCATAGGTGCGGGGTTTTGTGAAAAACCAGCCAGACTGATCGACATCATTAATGTAAGTGCAAGGCAAAAACGGCCTAATGTTGACATTTTCAAATTATTCTTGTTTTTCATATCCATCTCTCAATTGTCTCCTTATATTAAAACAACATTACCCAAATTTATTTGTTTATACCAAACGGTAAAAAATATAAGATTCTACCTAAAAACTTTACTAAAGACTGATAATTCTTTTAATTTAGGCTATGTTATATATTGTTATGGGCGTTTCCGGGTGTGGTAAATCAACTGTTGGCAAGCTATTAGCCAATAAACTGGGACTTCCCTTTTTTGATGCCGATGATTTCCATTCTGAAGAAAATATTTATAAAATGAAGAATGGCATACCACTAAATGATGAAGACCGCTTGCCATGGTTGACGGAATTGTCAGAACTCATAAAAAAGTGGGAAAATAAAGGTGGAGTTGTTTTAGCATGTTCTGCATTGAAAGAAAAATATAGAAAAATCCTGCAATCAAAAGCAAATAATAAAATACAATGGGTTTTCTTGGAGGGTAGCCTGGAGCTAATTCTTGAAAGGTTAAAAAAGAGAAAAAACCACTTCATGCATGAAAACCTCATAACTTCCCAGTTTATGGCGCTGGAAAAACCATCCTATGGTTTTCATCTGAATATTTCAGATATGCCTGAAAAGTTAGTAGAATTAATCGTAAATAATAAGCTCATGAATGGATCTGACTTTGGAATTATTGGATTAGGCGTGATGGGAAAAAGTCTCAGCCTAAACCTTACACACAAAAAGATAAAAGTTTCTGTTTATAATCGAAACCTTCCGGGAGAGGAAGAATTTATCGCCAGAAAATTCGGTCAGCAATACCCGGATATTCTTTGCCTTGACTGCCATGATGAATTAGAATCATTCATACATTTCCTTACCCGCCCACGCAAAATACTTCTTATGATAAAAGCCGGAGCTCCGGTAGATGAAATGATAGACATTTTACTCCCCTACCTGGAAGAAGGAGACATTATTATAGATGGGGGAAATTCTTTTTATAAGGATACAAATAGGAGAATTGAAAAACTTGCAGAACACAAGATTAATTTTATTGGCCTTGGTATATCCGGCGGCGAAGAAGGCGCATTAAAAGGACCGTCCCTAATGCCAGGTGGTGATAAAGAAGCTTATGAGGAAACCCAACCTATTTTAGAATTATTGGCAGCAAAGGATAAATCAGGCAACCCATGCTGTTCCTATATAGGCCCTGATGGGAGTGGACACTTCATAAAAATGATCCATAACGGCATTGAATACGCTGAAATGCAACTTCTGGCAGAAGTCTACTCAATATTACGAAGTCTTTTAGGTTTATCGCCAAAAGAAATAGCTGATCTCTTTAAACAGTGGCAGAAGGAACCCCTGAATAGTTATCTTCTTGAAATAACCATTGATATACTCAACAAAAAGGAAAACGATTACCTTTTACTGGATAAAATCCTGGACAAAGCCGAAAGCAAAGGTACTGGTAGCTGGTCTACCTCTGAAGCATTGAATCTTGGTACCGCATGCAATACAATTTCTGAATCTGTAATGGCCAGGTATCTGTCTGCAATGAAAGAATACAGAACAGAAGCAGCCAGGCTTTATAATGATTCTCCCCCAAAGAAAAATTTAAAAGAATTATCACTGGACACCATAAAAGAAGGGTACAGTGCGGCA
>JBKBXU010000019.1:964-15786 GCA_046313675.1 Cytophagaceae bacterium | reverse complement strand
GGCAAGAATCATAAATCACCACATTGGGTTTTCCATTCTTCAGGAAAAATCCAAAGAAAGTAACTGGCAACTGGATCTTAAAGAAATAGCCAGGATATGGACGAGCGGTTGCATTATTAGGTCTGGCTTAATGGAAGATTTATCAGTGCTGCTTGATAATGAAAGTCCTCTTCTCCTAAACAATGAAGTTATAAAAAGAATGAATAAATCGTCTTCCTCTTTAACAGAATTAGTTACCTTCGGACTTACTAATTCACACCCTGCTCATGCCCTTTCAGGGGCATTAAACTATTTCCTTTCATTTAAAACTGAAAACTCTCCAGCCAATTTGATTCAGGCACAAAGAGATTACTTTGGCAGCCACACATATAAAAGGGTTGATTACCCGGAGAATCACTTTTTTCATACAGAATGGAAGTCACCAGACCATGGATAATCTTCTACTTTTTTCAGTCTTAACGGGCATTGCTGTACTTCTGATTCTGATATTATGGCTGAAAATTCAAGCATTTTTATCTCTCTTAATTGCCAGTATAGTGGTAGGTTTATTAGCAGGTATGCCTCCGGAAACCATATTAATGAGCATTAAAAAAGGAATGGGGGATACACTTGGGTTTGTAGCCACCGTTGTTGGTTTAGGAGCAATCTTTGGTGCTATTCTTGAAAACTCCGGTGGAATATCTTCATTAGCCGCTTATGTGATAAATAAAACCGGAAATAAATTTATTTCCTATGTACTTATGGGTGTAAGTTTGTTAATAGCCATTCCTGTATTTTTTGATGTGGCCTTTATAATCCTTGTTCCTGTAATTTATGCTTTTCAAAAAAAAACCGGAAAATCACTACTATTGTATGGGATACCATTATTAGCCGGTTTGGCTGTAGCTCATAGCTTTATCCCTCCCACTCCGGGCCCTGTAGCTGTAGCTGATATACTTAATGTGAACCTGGGAACTGTTATGCTAGCAGGAATATTGACAGCCATTCCCTGTGCCATATTAAGTGGGCCTGTGTTTGCAAAGTTTATAGCAGAAAAAATATTTGTAACAGCCCCTAATCAACCAGACCCTGAAGAAAAAAGCACTCCTCCATCACCCGGAGCAATAGCAGCAATTATATTATTCCCTATCGTACTTATACTATTAAACTCCCTAATCAACAGTACTCTTATGAGGGACTTTGCTATTTCATCTGGAATAAAAAGCTGGATGGGAATGCTCGGACATCCATTTTCAGCTCTTATTCTGGCAAATTTACTAGCATGGTATTTTTTAGGAATAAAAAGAGGTTATACAAAAAATCAATTACTCACTATAAGCACAAACTCATTAACACCAGCAGGCATCATTATTCTTATCACAGGAGCTGGTGGGGTATTTAAGCAAATATTAACAGAAACAGGGGCAGGAATTATGCTAGCGGAATCTATGACCGACATGGGCATACCTATTATCGTTTTCGCTTTCCTGGTTTCTGCTATTATGCGCATAATTCAGGGATCTGCCACCATTGCTATGATAACTTCCGCAAGTATGACAGCCGCCCTTTTGGAAACCGCAAATTTAATTGACTTTCAAAAAGCATTACTTGTGATCTCAATTGCATCAGGAGCCACCATACTTTCACATGTCAACGACAGTGGATTCTGGCTTGTCAGTAAGTATTTTAATATATCCGTAGGACAGACACTCCAGTCATGGACTATTATGACTACTATAATTGCTTTTGTAGGATTAGCAAGTGTATTATTTTTAAATTCTTTCTTTTAAGCGGTGGCTACTTCTTTATCACAAATTTATGCCTGATATCCCCTGTTTTATCAACATAAAGTACTTTTAAAGAATCTGCGCTTAAGGAAACTGCATTGAATCCATTTACCATTTCACCATATATGGTTTCAGGTCCGCCCACCGTAGGTCGTAATTGAGAACCTCCACCAGATACAACGTATTGTACAGAACTTTCCTCCGGTGCAGCCAAATGTTGAAGATCGTGTTCATGGCCAGCAAAATAAACATCTACTCCGTGCTTAATTAGCCTTGGCTTAATTTGCTCCATCATATCTTTTTGATTGCCGTGATGACCTCCATAAGAGTAAATCATGTGGTGACCAATAACAAATTTCCATTTCTCCTGAGAATTCACCAATACACTATCCAGCCAACGCAATTGCCGACTGGTATCTTGTTCAATCAAATCTGAATATCTTGTATAATCCCTGTGGTAACTTTTAATAAAAGGACTGCTGTCTATGAATATAAATCTGGCTGAAGCCTGACCGTTTATATCCTTTACAACAGTATGATATCGAGCAGGTAATCTCCAACGACGACTATGAGCAGAATACTCAATTTCAGCATCCGGGTTATCCATATAATCATGATTTCCCAATACCGGGTACCATTCAATCTGCAGTGGCCTATGCCTGTATATATTTTCAAAGGAAGTATTCCATTGAGGATCATGAATATCAGAAACTCCGATAGGATAAAAATTGTCTCCCGTAGAAATGATAAAATCAGGCTTTAGTTGTGAAGCAACTAAACTCATCTGTGTAGCTACATCAAATTGATGATATTCTCCATCCCTGCCCCAATCACCCACAACAAGAAAATTCAAATTATTGCGCAAAGGCATATATTCACCTTGATCATCCGTATTCAAAGACTTCCTACATGATGATACACCTACGGTTAAAAGGAGTAAGGTTATTATTGTTAGGCTAATACTTCTTCTCATATAAACTCTATAAATTTAAAACTCCTTCTTTGCAACAGCAAAGAAGGAGTTTTAAATTTAACATGTTATAACTTACTTTCTTTTTCTATTTTCTTTGCCTTATCAAAGTTCTTCATAGCATGCTGAAAAACTTCATCATAATTATTTATCACAGGAAAGAAACCTGCATTACCCCATACGCTTCTGGCAATATATGCTTTAACATTCGTTTTTATAAACTCTTTAGAGCGGTTAAATTCACTCTCTTTATACTTAATATCAGAGCGCTTTCCTAATTCAATAAGGTCTTGAAGCATTTTATCAGTTACCTGAAAATTTTTCAGGTAATCATTAAACTCCATGGACTTTAACTTTTGCTTGTTGGCATTGAAATAATCCAGGGTGTATTCTCTGATTATGTTTTTATTGAATAACTCTGCCAGATAATTCGTATACATGGAAGTATCTCTTGGCACAAAGATATCAGGCATAATGCCACCTCCACCGTAAACCGTACGGCCTGCAACAGTTGAATACTTCAAACTATCGTCAAAGTGAATGCTATCCTTGTGGAAAAACTCCCCATGCTGATACCTTTTTATGATATCGGTGCTGTAATCTTCCGAACTTGAATAAGGTTTTTGAATACTTCTTCCACTGGGTGTATAGTAACGTGATATAGTCAACCGTAATTCAGAACCATCGTTCAGCGGTATCGGCATTTGAACTAAACCTTTACCAAAGGTTCTTCTTCCAATCAATAAAGCTCTGTCGTGATCCTGAAGGGCTCCGGAAACAATCTCAGAAGCAGAAGCACTACCTTCATTAATAAGAACGATTACCGGCCCTTTCTCAAACGCACCTGTAGTACTCGATTTTATTTCTGAATTATACCTTGAATCTTTTCCTTTTGTATAAACAATCATCTTCTTCTCAGGAAGGAAGTCATCAACCATTTTAGTGGCACGATCCATGTATCCACCGGGATTATCACGAAGATCCAACACCAATTGCTTCATTCCTTTGGATTTCAACTCTACTAATGCTTGTTTAAATTCAGTGTATGTGCTTGCAGAGAACCTGCTCACTTTAATATACCCTGTATTATTGTCAATCATATAGCTGACATCAACCGAATACGTAGGAATTTTATCTCTGGTAATTGTAAAGTCGAGTGTACTTCTCGCTCCTTTTCTTACTACACTTACAGTAACTTTAGTGCCTTTTTTCCCTCTAAGTTTACCAAAAACATCCATATTTGTAATACCAATGCCGGCAACATTTTCACCATCAACTTTTACAATTTTGTCACCGGCCATTAATCCGACTTCCTCAGAAGGCCCTCCGCTTATTGGCGCAATAACAAAAATAGTGTCTTTAATTATATTAAACTCTATACCAATGCCTTCAAAGTCTCCCTCAAGCTGGCTACGGGCAATATCAATATCTTTTTTAGGAATATAAGCGGTGTGCGGATCAAGCTTTTCAAGCATTTTAACTATAGCATGATCAACCAGGTCATCAATATTTACCGTATCTACATAATCCTTCTGAATGTATGTCAGGATCTCGGCAAACTTCATGTAGTTGGATACAATATTATTTTTATTATTATTATCGAACAATGTAGCACCTATGAATATACCACAGACAATGGCGAGTGATAATAAAATAGGAAGTTTGATGTAAAAGCGTTTGTTATTAATTTTACTCACGGGAATCTTGTATAAATTATGAAATAAAAACTTCTGGGATATTTAATAAACCTATAAAGGAAAACAAAGTTATTTAAAATACAAACTTTTTCTCTTTATTAAACAAATAACGGGGAAATTAATTCCAAATTGAAAATATAATTATGAATTTTGAAAACTGCTTTAAAAAAGTTTCATTTTGAAAAATAAGAAACTTACCTTGAAAATCAAACAGAACATTTCCAATAAAAAGGCTCTTTGGTGAAATCGTCACTAACATATCTTATCGTTTTTTTACTATGTATCGTTGCCCGGCTTCTAACCTCTGTAAATTATGTTGAGGACTATGAAACATTAAGTTTTTTTCTTGGTTTTCAGGAATATAATTTCCCTAGGGGAACCCCCCCATTTCCGGGATACCCAATATTGTATGCAGTAGTTGGATTTTTTACATATGTCACCGGTTCGTTATCAACATCTTTTTCCCTGGTAGGAGGAATAAGCACTTTTATAATTATTTATTATACGTCAAGAATCCTTCGCATATCCTTATTTTCCCTCGAAGGTGGGTTAACAGGATTTCTCCTATTCTTTAATGCCAATATATGGCTTATGGGAAATAAATTTTTGCCTGATTTGATTGGAATGGCTTTCGTCATGCCTATTGTATATTATTTCTTAATCGATAATTTCAGGCCAAGATATGTTTATAAAGGGTGGATACTTGCAGGTCTTTTACCAGGCGTCATGCTTTCCTTTGTTCCACTTATCATAATTCCTTCTTGTTACGTCTTATATAAGAGGAAAAATTACTATCTCTCTTTACCATTACTGATCCTTGGAATTTCAGCATGGCTTTTACCCTTACTCCTATATACAGGAATAGATAAATCTTTAACCCTTTCTTGGTCCTACCTAAACGCTTTTGTGCGTGGATGGGATTTTCGTATGGGAAGCAAAAGTCTTATGATGATTCTGGAAGCTATCTGGGCTGAAGGTTTGGCAGGATATATACCTTCACGCAACCTCTTGACAATTTTCACCTCGGTTGGAAACATTGCATTTATTTTTTTCGGTGTAATGATTACCATGAGCTTTGGCCATAATAAGAAAAAACTTTTAATAGCCCTGGCTTCTATGTTCATATTTCTTTTATCAACGTACTTCCTAAGAAGTACGGAAAACATGCATAGGCACATACTTCCCTTTATCCCATTCTTAACAATTTTTATCTGCTATGGCATGATATATTTTCTTGTCAACTTTAATGCCATGGCCATTAAAGTCATATGTCTGCTATATATGTTGATTTACACATTCATTAATCTGAATTTAGTAAGCGACCATACCCAGCCAACTGCTATAGCTGCATTAAAAAATTATATATTTGAAAAAGGGGAATCTCCGACAAAGAAGATTATATCTTACCCAGAAATAAACTCTTACCTATATTATTCCGGAATACACACGAAGTATGAAACACTTGATCAACTTCTTGTAACTACGCCAACCAATACCTACATCATATTACCCGCTGGCTACCCGGCACCTTCAGGTTTTAGCAAAGTTGTCAAAAAAGAACACAACCCTTTGGTAAATCGTAAATGGCCGGAATTGAACCTGTATATTTACCCTTAACTATGCCAAGAATTGTAGCTATTGATTATGGAAGAAAAAGGACCGGACTGGCGGTGACCGATCCCTTGAAAATCATTGCCACACCCCTTGAAACAGTTCAATCTTACACCCTTTTAGATTTTCTTAAAAATTACGAGCTTAAAGAAGAAATAGAAGCATTTGTTGTTGGCATGCCCAAAAGACTTGATAATACCGCATCTGAAAATGCTCAATACGTGGAAATCATGGTTAAGCATTTGAAAAAGGCATTTCCTGACAAAACAATTCATCTGATTGATGAACGATTTACATCAAGCATTGCACTTGATGCTATGATAGCAGGAGGAATGAGCAAAAAGAACCGACGCGATAAATCCAATGTTGATAAAATCAGTGCAACACTTATATTGCAATCATTTCTGGAAATGAAAATTTAATTAACTTGTAAAAAATAGTAAAAAGATGATATACCCAATTGTTGCATATGGAGACCCTGTATTGAAAAAGAAAGCAGTTGAAATAGAAAAAGGGGCTGTAGATGTAAAAAAATTATCTGAAGATATGTTTGAGACCATGTACAATTCACATGGAGTTGGATTGGCTGGCCCGCAGATAGGAATGTCTTTGAGAATATTTGTAGCCGATGGTGGGGTAATGGATGAAGAATTAAAAGATTTCAAAAAGACTTTTATTAATCCGGAAATAATTGAAGAAAGCGAAGAAGAGTGGGCTTATGAAGAAGGTTGCTTAAGTATACCAGGCATACGATCCGATGTTGTACGCCCCGAGTGGATTAAAATTAAATATTACGATACCGATTGGAATGAGCATATCGAAGAGTATGATGGATTGCCAGCCCGAATCATACAGCATGAATACGATCATATTGAAGGAGTCCTTTTTATAGATTACATTTCAGGTCTGAGAAAAAATCTTCTTAAAGGTAGATTGTCAAATATAAGTAAAGGGAAAGTTGATGTAGACTATAAAATGAAATTCCCCTTAAAAAAGTAGCGGTATGAATCTTGCCTCTAAACTTCCTCACATATCAACGACCATTTTTACTATTATGTCAGGGCTTGCACAGGAAAACAACGCATTAAATCTGGCACAGGGATTTCCTGACTTCTCCTGCCCGGAGGAGTTGAATGAATTAGTGTATAAGTATATGAAGGAAGGCAAGAATCAATATGCCCCTATGGCAGGCCTGCCCTTGTTAAGGGAAAGTCTTGCCGGGAAAATTTATACTTCTTATGGCATAAAGGTTGACCCCGGGGAAGAAATCACCCTTACATGTGGTGCAACGGAAGGGATATATGCAGCAATAACCGCAGTTGTCAAACAAGGAGACGAAGTTATCATCTTTGAGCCTGCGTTTGACAGTTACGCACCAATAGTAGAACTTAACGGGGGCATTCCTGTGTACCTTTCTATGAACTACCCTGATTATAAGCCGAACTGGGAAGAAGTAAAAAAAGTGATAAACCATAAGACCCGCCTTATCATAATCAATTCCCCACATAATCCTACCGGAGCAATACTTGAAAAATCCGATATGATCCAACTACAGGACTTGTGTAAAAATACTGACATATTAATCCTTAGCGATGAGGTATATGAGCATATAATTTTTGATGGAAAAACACACGAAAGCGTCTTATTTTACCCTGACCTAAGGAACAGAAGTTTTATATTATCATCTCTGGGAAAAACCTACCACAATACCGGATGGCGGATGGGCTATTGTGTAGCCCCTAAAAAATTAACCGAAGAATTCAGGAAAATCCACCAATACCTGACCTTTAGCATAGCCACACCCATGCAATATGCAATGGCAGATTTTGTCAAAATTAAAGAACATTACCTTGGTTTGTCACAATTTTATCAGCAAAAAAGAGACTTTTTTAACCAATGTTTGAGCAAATCGTCTTTTGACCTTAGCCCTTCGAAAGGCACCTATTTTCAACTTTTGTCTTACAAAAACTTTTCAAATAAATCTGATGTGGAGTTAGCAAAAGAGTTGACCATAAAAAACGGAATAGCGTGTATACCTGTTTCTGTTTTCTTCCATGACAGGAAAGATGAAAAAGTATTGCGTTTTTGCTTCGCCAAACAAGATGATACCTTAACCAAAGCAACCCGGATATTATGCAGGATTTAAAAATAACTTTGATTCAAACAGATCTGCACTGGCAGAATGTTACTGCTAACCTTTCAATGCTTGAAGAAAAAATATGGCAGATTAATGAAGAAACGGATCTGATTATTCTTCCCGAAATGTTTAACACGGGTTTCACCACCAGTGAGGCTTCATCATTTGCAGAAGTAATGAACATGACTACGTTTAAATGGCTAAAGCAACAGGCGGCACAGACAGGCGCAGTAATTACAGGAAGTTTTATAGTAAAAGAACAGCATAACTTATATAACCGCCTGATCTGGATGAGGCCGGACGGTTCCTTTGAGACGTATGACAAAAGGCATCTTTTTCGAATGGCCGCAGAACAGGAAACCTTTTCCCCTGGAAACAAAAGATTGCTTGTAACCTTAAAAGGCTGGAATATTTTACCTACCATTTGTTATGACCTCCGTTTTCCGGTCTGGTTGCGTAATCAGAAAAATGAATATGACTTACTGATCTGTATTGCCAACTGGCCAGCAAGCAGAAGCCTTGCATGGAATACCTTGCTTCAGGCACGCGCAATTGAAAATATTTCCTATGTAGTAGGAGCAAATCGCATTGGCACAGATGGGAACAACATTGTTTACACCGGCGACTCCGCCTTAATTTCTCCCAAAGGAGATGTTTTGCTAAAATCACATAAAGACCAGGAAATTTTAACAGGAATATTAAGCGCTGATGAACTAATCAATTTTAGGAGACTATTTCCAGCCTATATGGATGCTGATGATTTTACCATCAATTATTAGTCAAGAAGGTCATTTCGCCCAAGTACCCGAACTGTAAATGCGCCTAATATTGTGTCTTTGGCCTGATCATAGATCATCCAATCTTCTACTTCATCTTTTTTTACTCTTACTGTATCGCCAAACTTAAAAGTATTTATAATTCCCGGCTCATTTCCCAATAGCCCAATAAACCCCTCTTCATTGACATCAAAAACCTCTACCCACATGTGCTCACTTCGCTCATTATCATCACCGAATTCTTTTTTCACAGAAAAAAAATAAGATGAGTCTCCCTTAAGTGAGCTAAAAGAAGAAATAAAAGAATCTAATGTTTCCGAAGCCTGTTTCTTAGCATATACCAATTGGGGATCATTTTTATCCAAAAGAATAATCTTACGCTCTTCAGGTTGAGGATTCTCACACCCTGCACCTGCCAGAACTATAAGCAGGAAGAAAAATTGAATTGGTTTCATATACATATAATCCTTACAAAATTACTATTGTTTTTGGTTCTTCCACCATCATTATATTTTTAGTTTATTTTTGGTCAGGAGTATTAATTAAAAATACCAAACTAAACAAAGCCTCTGTTTCAGGGTTATTTTCTTTTAACCTTTTTAAATGAAAAGTACTATATCATTAATATTATTTGCGCTATTTTTCTTTCAAAGTGCTTATTCTCAAGTCACACTTCCAGCCCTGACAGACAGGGCATACCAGCAGTATGACTTATTAATAAGCGGTGCAATATCCTTCCCTTACCACCGAGTTCATACCTATGAAAACTCCCATAGAACAGGCAGCCAGGTACCACTTTCTGCGTATTTGGATTATGGCCTAACCAATAACATCAGCATTGGAACATATGGAGGATATTCAAAACGTTTTTACCGGTATGCAGGTAATGTCAATGGCCAGGAAATAGATTTTGCGGCCAATGAATATGTATTCGGTTTTCGCAGCACTCTTCACTACCTGCCTTTACTTGAAAAATTGATGGGCGATGAAGATTTTCAATCCGACAGGTTAGACTTATACGTTTACGTTATGGGAGGTTATCGGATTGTAGAATTCATAAATATAAATTTTGACTCACAGAACCATTGGACGGGGGGAGTAATGACAGGGGCCAGGTGGTATTTATATGGAGGTCTGGGTATTTTTGGAGAATTAGGCTATGGAGTATTTGGCTTTGGAAATGCCGGATTAACCTTCCGATTGTAGAAAACCTTTTAGCATACGCTCAAGATCTGTATTCTCATAGGTCTGTTTTTGCAAAGGCTTTAGTAATCTTTGGATCACTTCATTCTCTCCGGCTTTAATCAGAGTAACTTGTTCTTTTTTCTCTATAAGGGCTTCAAATATTTTTCTCAGCACTCCAGAAGTTTCTTCTGATATAGTTTCAACATAAACAAAAATTTTCTCGGCACCATTAATTATATTATAAACATAATTTACAAAATCAGGCTCAGACCAATTATCGATATCAATCAGGAGGATATCTTCAGCATATAAATTACCGACTGCTTCCTTCAGTTTATTTTCAAAAATAAATATATCTTTCGGAGTAATTTTTACGTGCAGTAGAACCTTCATAAATTAGCCATGGTTTTATAGACAATAATAAATTAATTTTTTCACAGATGTACATATCTATAGAAGAGCTTTACCAAATATTTAAAAATTGCACCGGAATAAGTACAGATACCCGAAAAATAGAACGGGGGAATATGTTCTTTGCATTAAAAGGGCCTAACTTTAATGCCAATGATTATGCCCAAGATGCCTTGGGGAAGGGCGCCTCTTATGTAGTGGTTGATGAAGAGCGCGTAGTTAAAGATGACCGATACCTGCTTACCGGGAATGTGTTGGAAATGCTTCAAAAACTTGCCAACCATCACAGAAGGCAATTCAACATTCCTTTTATTGCCATAACCGGATCAAATGGAAAAACCACCACAAAAGAGTTGGTAAATGCTGTACTTTCTGCAAAATATAAAACCTATGCAACCATTGGAAATCTTAACAACCATATTGGTATACCCATAACTATTTTATCAATCAAAGAAGATGTCGAAATTGCTATCATAGAAATGGGTGCGAACCACCAAAAAGAAATTGCTTCTTATTGCACCTATACAGAACCAACGCATGGTATGATTACAAATATCGGCAAGGCACACCTGGAAGGTTTTGGCGGGATAGAAGGAGTAAAAAAAGGAAAAGGCGAACTATATGATTACTTATTACAAAGTGGAGGAACAGCCTTTATATGCTCTATAAATGAGACATTAAGAAACATGTCGAAATTTACCAATCCTGTATGGTATCCTTCAAAAAACGATTTTTACCATTGTGAATTCATTGATGCTGATCCATTTGTAAAAATTAAAGCCGAAAACGGACAGCTCATTGAAACAGCCATAATTGGAGCCTACAATTTTGAGAATATTGCCGCAGCCTTATGCATAGGAAAATATTTTGACGTCCCCCCTAAAGAAGCAAACAAAGCCATTGCGTCCTATGTCCCACAGAATAACAGGTCTCAGGTTGTTGAAAAAGGGACTAACAAAATAATTTTGGATGCCTACAATGCCAACCCTTCTTCAATGAAGGCCGCCTTACAGAATTTTGCAGCGATGGAAGAAAAGAACAAATTCGTGATACTAGGCGACATGTTGGAATTGGGAGATGAAACAATAAAAGAACATAAAGAAATTGGCCGGTTAATAAAAGACCTTCGCTTTGCCAAAGTTGTTTTTTGTGGCCCACACATGAAAACAGCAGCCGGGGAAATAGAAGATGCCATCCATAAGGAAAGTCGTAAGGAATTGGAAGAGTGGATTAGAAATAATAAACCCCAAAACGCAATTCTTTTAATAAAAGGATCCAGAGGCATGGGGCTGGAAAAGATCCTTGAATTGCTCTGATGATTTATAAAACCCGTGGTATTGTATTAAACTTCATCCGTTATAGAGAAACCTCTATAATTACGAAAATTTATACCGATCTATTCGGGATGCAAACGTATATAGTTAATGGAGTTAGAAGCAAAAAATCGAAAAATAAAATCGCATTGTTTCAGCCCTTAACCTTGCTTGACATGGTTGTCTATTACAATGAGAAGAAAGACATTAACCGCCTTTCCGAGATTCGTTGTGAAAAACCATTTAATACCATTCCACTTGATCAAAAGAAAATAGCCATCGCAATTTTTCTAACTGAAATCATTTACAAGACAATGAAAGAAGAGTCCTCAAATAATGAATTATTTGAATTCATTCACCTTTCTATTTCTTATCTGGATGAAGCAGAGGATCATTTTGTAAATTTTCACCTGCAATTTCTTTTAAAGTATGCCGGCTTCTTAGGCTTTGCCCCTACTGAATCAGAAGACAGTTTTATAAACCTTAATACAGAAGAAAAAACACAAATAACTCAACTTTTAACCTCTCCTTATGGAAATGATATTACTATTTCTAACAAGCAAAGAAGGGTTCTTCTCGAGTCAATAATCAGATTCTACAGTGTCCATATAGAAAACTTTAATAAACTGAACTCAATAAAAGTTCTTCAGGAGATTATATAAAAAAAACCTCCTGAACGGGAGGTTTTTTTATATAATCCAAGCATTATCTTTTAGGCTCCGGGTCCTTCTTTTAAAGTAATTGTTCTTTCGGAAGGATTGAATGGGGTGTCTACCAAATTATCATTCACATCAAGCAACTCTAATTTTATAGTAACTTCACCTATTGGAAGGTTTTCCATAATGTATGGCTGCCAATTAACAAGTATAAATTCATTTCCATTAATTGTAGCTCTGACTTTATGACCCTGTTCAGACAGATCAGTATTGACGAGATAGAAATCTAACAGTACCTTCTTTGCGTCATCTCCAACATATTCATCTTTAGGCCTGCTATAAAACAAGAACGGTTTGGACAAATCTACCTGGTCGGCTTTTCCTTCTCCAACTGAAAACTGTCTTAAAACATAGGCATCACTATGTTTAACACTTTCGTGATAAGATCTTGAAAGGAAAGATAAGGCAACGTAGTGCCCTGGTTCTAGGTTTTCTTTAAAAGACGTTTCGTACCGGGCAAGATATGGCTTATTATTAAGAATAAGGTGTATATGCTGTCCTTTCTCGGAGTTGCTGCATTTCGGGCAAGCACTGCGATCGGTTTGGTGACCCAGTCTGAAGTTTTTAATATTATAATTAAATTGAACCTGTTTTCCAGCTATTCGTGCTTCACTTTCTGGATAATTCATTTCTAAGATACCATCGGAAAATTCAGGAGAATCCTCTATAGGAGAAACCCTAATACCGCCAACTTCTACAGCGGAGTCCCTAACTACATGATAGGCTCCAACACGCCTTTGCGTCCTGTCTGCCGGAACGGTGTCTGTACCTATAATAGTCTGCTCTTCAGGAACAGTATTGGGGTCACAAGACCATAAAAACATCAAACTCATTAAAGGAAATAGTAATTTTTTCATGATAAGAAGTGCTAAAAAAAATATTTATAAAATTTATTTTGTGGTATAAAAATTTTACTTTTAAACCAATATATCAAGAGCTTTAACCTTTTATTTTAAAATTTGTTTGAAATAATTCCTGCTTAATGCTGCCGTACAACAAATTTCTCGCATCAAAATTATTAGGTGAGCAAGCTACAGATACCAGAAAGGTTCGATATTTCATCTTTTTAAAAGACATATTTTACCTTACCATAACAAGCTTCGGTGGGGCACAGGCACATCTTACTCTATTTTTAAAAGTTTTTGTAGAAAAAAGAAAATATATAAATGAAAAAGAGCTTGTTGAGCTTACTGCCTTTTGCAATTTGCTTCCAGGCCCGGCCTCTACACAAACCTTAGCCGCTATTGGATATAAACTAGGCGGATATAGGCTGGCTACATTTGCCATACTTGTCTGGATCATACCAACATCTTTATTAATGATTGCTGCAGCCATTGGCATATCCTATTTCCAAAGACATAATTTATCCATTGACTTTACGCGCTTTATTCAGCCCATGGCCGTAGCATTTGTAGCCTTTTCTGCCTATAAAATCAGTCGTACGGCATTAGTTACCAAAACAAGTGTATTTATTTTCTGTACCTCCATTGTAGCAATTTATTTAATCCAATACCCGGGTATATTTCCGGCGCTACTTATTCTGGCAGGCTGCATCACATCCATACGATTTACAAAACAGGAAAAAGAAGAAAAAAGTGGAATTTCTATTCATTGGTGGAACTTATTTATATATGCCTCCATATTTATCGGAGCTGCAATAATAGGGGCTATTACAGATTTCAAAATCATTCGCCTCTTCGAAAACTTTTTCCGTAACGGCAGTATGATTTTCGGAGGAGGGCATCCTTTGAGTGCTTTGTTTTATAAAGAGTTTGTTCAATTCAAAGAATACCTTAGCCCGGAGGAATTTCTGTCTGGATTTGCTATTCAGCAAGCCCTGCCCGGTCCAATTTTTTCTTTCACCGCTTTTGTAGGGGCCTTGTCCATGAGAGAATATGGATTGTGGGGTGAAATAGCAGGAGGCCTGGTTTCTACTGCAGCAATATTTCTCCCTGGTATACTCTTCATTTTCTTTATGCTGAATCTATGGGAAAAATTAAAAAAATATCGGGTAGTTAAAGCCTCTCTTGAAGGAATTAATGCAGCATGTGCAGGAATTGTTACTGCCACAGCCATTTTACTTTTCCAACCTTTAGCACAACCTTTTGAACTTGCTTATTTAAGCTATGGTGTTCTTGGGGGGACTTTGTTACTATTGTTCTTTACAAAAATCCCCCCTCCATTCATCATAATATCCGGTTTAATAGCCGGCATCCTTATTTAGGATATGCTAAAAGTCA
>JBKBXU010000019.1:0-954 GCA_046313675.1 Cytophagaceae bacterium | reverse complement strand
GTGCAAGATACGCATGACCTACATGAAGACGTATTGAAATACTTCGAATGTGAGGCCATAAAGTAGATTGTGCGCTTGTGGCTAGCCCAAACATATCGTTTTATCAGATTTTTTAAGTTCGCCGATACACGGAAAGGTAAAGAATAAAGAAAAACCTTTGCACTAAATTTTAAAAAACACCATGTATAGTATTAAAATCAATGCTTTGGGTGTTTTTCAGCGTGCCCTATTTAGCTACACTGCTGATAAACCTTATGCTCAATCAGGTTTATCAGATATTTACCATATCCACTCTTCATCAAAGGTTCTGCCAATCGTCTCAACTGTCCTTCATTTATAAATCCCATCTGATAAGCAACTTCTTCTATACAGCCAATTTTCAATCCTTGTCTCTCCTCAATAGTCTGAACGTAGTTGCTGGCCTGCATTAAGGATGCAAAAGTTCCGGTGTCCAACCAAGCATCCCCCCTGTTTAATATACCAACTTTTAATGACCCGTTTTGAAGATACACTTTATTTACATCGGTAATTTCCAATTCCCCACGGGCACTAGGCTTAAGCCCTTTTGCAATCTCGACCACCTTATTGTCATAAAAATATAAACCCGGAACGGCATAATTAGATTTAGGTTTATCAGGCTTCTCTTCAATGGAAAGAACATTATTGTCGCGATCAAACTCAACAACACCATATCTTTCAGGATCCTGAACATGGTAGGCAAATACAACTCCTCCCTCAGGATCATTGTTCTCACACAGTAAATCACTCATCCCTGATCCATAAAAAATATTATCTCCCAGGATGAGAGCCACTTTATCATTCCCAATAAACTTTTCTCCAATAATAAATGCCTGAGCCAATCCTTCAGGTTTAGGCTGCTCAGCATACGAGAAATTACATCCTAGATCTTTGCCATCACCCAACAGCTTCTTAAAATGAGGCAAATCATGAGGC
>JBKBXU010000018.1:0-26194 GCA_046313675.1 Cytophagaceae bacterium | reverse complement strand
CAGTAAGATCCAGTCCCTAAAAGTTGTTTCATCTTTTCTATGTAACTTTTTAAGTAAGTAACCAAAGATGGGTGCCGTAACTACTGCGAAAAGAATAGAGTGCGTAATGCCCCTGTGAAAGCTAAGTTGCTGAACCAAATCCTGAAACGGGGCTGCCAATACATCCAGATCCGGTATGGTACCAGCTACAGCTCCCCAGATGATGGCTTTATTTCCGGCACGTTTACCACAGACCGCCTCTCCTACCGCTGCACCTAAAACAATTTGTGTTATTGAATCCATAAATGATAATGAGGAAGTACAAAATTACGAATTTCAGGAGACACCAACAAAACAACAACTATGCCCTTACCCCTCCCGTAGTATAAATAATAGTTATTATAACGTTATATTGCCAGACATTAATCAAATTTTCATGAATACTTCTTTATGGTTATTAGTAGGGGCTCAAATTTTCAGCCTGGCAGTTGGTATATACTCTTATAAAAAAGCCGCCATCTCAGCTTCAGGCTTTGCAGCCCTTATTCTCATAAGTTCTTTATATATCTGGATGGAGGAGCTTGCTTTTTTATGCGCCATCTTTGCCATGTTTGCTTCCTCAACCCTTCTAACTAAATATAAAAAATTCAAAAAAAAGGAAGTAAATAAGATAGGCGCTAAGGAAGGCCCCAGAGATTTTGTTCAGGCATTAGCCAATCTTGGCATTGCCACAGGCATTATGCTATTAAATTACTTCTTTCCTCATCCGGCATTTATAGCTGCTTTTATAGGAACGGTAGCTGCAGCTAATGCTGATTCATGGGCCTCTGAAATCGGAGGCCTGAGCAAGAAAAAGCCCATGCTAATCACGACCTTTGAACCTGTAGAAAAAGGTATATCCGGAGGAGTTACCATGATGGGATCTCTTGGAGGGGTAGCCGGTAGCTTCTTTATTGTTGCCATCACTATTGGCATCATGCTCTTACTGGGCTTTCATGGAAATATCCTTTTATTATTCATTGTTTCACTTTTCTCCGGCATATTCGGATTCTTTATGGACTCCTATTTAGGTGCATGGTTTCAGGGTTTGTATAAAGACGAGGTAAGTCTTCAAATCACGGAAAATGCCTCCGGACAAAAGCAGCTAATAAAAGGTTATTCCTGGGTCACCAATGATATGATCAATCTTTTTGCTACCATACTTGGAGCTATGTTGGCAGCAATACTATTTTTTATGGCATCTTGATTTTCTGTGAATCCGGGAGCCATTTCTTATAGAATTAACACGGAGAAATTCGTGTTATATACTAAAAGAAAAGGAAAATTATGGAAAGAGAAGATATGAAAAGGCCATTTTGCAAAGTGCGAATTATGGCAGAATCTCCTTCCGCATCGGAATTTGGCCGGGAAATGTCCGGAAGAGTTTTGGGAAGAGAGCAAATAGAACCTAAAGAAGGATATTTAAAGGATCTTTATCCAAACGAAAAAAGACTGACGGTTATACTTGTGGAAGATTCAAATGGAGGAAAGTATCATATACCAGAAAAAGATATCGAACGAATAGTATGTTAGGTAAAAGCACGGGAATCCGTGCTTTTAAATTATTTTTTTTATAATGAATTTATTTTCAAAGCTGTTTGCATTTACTTTAATAATTATTCTAATTTTTTCCTGCTCTGCGGATGATACTACTTCTGAAGAAAAAAGTATTAACCCTGTTCAAGAATTATATACTGTGAATCCTGAAGACAGTGCTGAATTTTGGAAAAACCATTTTGATGATTCCCATATAAGCCACAACATCTTCCACAAAGATCATCCCCGAACCAACGAATGGTGGATTAGAGCAATTCATAATAAATTAACTCAATTAGAAGACTATACACTTAAAGAGAAACATATCCACCCTATGATTTTTTATTATCATCACGATAAACTGATCCTAGTAGAGCATGACGATGGCACCAAACTTTCAAAATATTATTTTGACAAAGATTTTCTAAAAACACCCTATTTTATTCATACTAAAGACTTAAAAGAAGGGCTTGAGAACCGATATTATTTAAAAAAGGAAGGAATCTTTCGTTGGATAAACCCTTTAAAGCAGGAGGAAGACACAAATTCTTTTTACTTCCTCCGGGAAGAGCTAATTCTTAAACATAAAACCGAAGATATTCATACGTTAATCTATAATGAAGACAATTTCTGGACGGATTATAAAAAAGTAACTATTGACAGCTTCACAATTAAAGCCGAAGCCTACGCCGAAAAGACAGATTCAATGAATCTTACTAAAAAAACAATATTTGACTCCAGGGTAGGACCATTTCATGATCTTGCATATGAAGGCTATTATAAGGATAGGTTACTATTAAAACATGAAATCATTAAAGATTCTCATGCCGAAGGCGAAGAGTCAGAAACGAAAGAATATTTTCGTAACGACAGTCTTATTTTTTCCTTGAATATTAGAGAAATTTCTTACCACTTTGGAAGGAAAAATGATACTGAAGCATATGTAACTAAAACCATTAAAACCAGAAGCTATCCGTACAAACATGCTACATATACCATAGAAGAAAGAAACATCAAATATGATTTCATTTCACAGAATAAAATTCTGGAATATACTTTTTTCCCTAAAACATCCTTTAAATAAAAAATGGCACCTTGCTCAGGTGCCATTTTTTAAATTTAAAAAGTAAATACTTAAGCAAAAGCAGGTTGCTCAACTGCTCTTTCTTCACCAAGGCTGATCTGCTTCATGGAAGTCATCGCAGCTCTAAGTTCAGAACCTACAATTTCGATAGGGTGGAAACGCAGCATTTCATTTACCACAATAAGGGTTCTGTTGTCCACGCCATTGTCTTTTCCTTCATTGAAGTTTTTACCGATTACATCTGTGCCAACCTTCTTCATGAAGTCCGCCAAAAGAGGCTTACACGCATGGTCAAACAAATAGCAGCCATATTCCGCAGTATCAGAAATAACCCTGTTCATTTCGAATAATTTCTTACGGGCAATGGTATTGGCAATAAGCGGAGTTTCATGAAGTGACTCATAGTACGCCGACTCTTCTTTAATACCAGATTCCGTCATGGTTTCAAAAGCAAGTTCCACACCGGCTCTTACCATAGCAACCATTAAAAGTCCATTA
The DNA here is from genome assembly GCA_046313675.1 of Cytophagaceae bacterium. Lineage (GTDB taxonomy): Bacteria > Bacteroidota > Bacteroidia > Cytophagales > Cytophagaceae > JBKBXU01. The sequence continues at coordinate 23,058 of JBKBXU010000018.1, read as the reverse complement.
TCATAAAACTCCTGCTCAGAAATTTTCATGCTTCCGGCTTCGGTTTTTTCAAAGGCAGTCTCTCCTGTTGCAGCTCTCCACTTCAAAAGGTTCGCATCGCCATTTGCCCAGTCTTCCATCATAGTTTTAGAGAACTCTCCACTCATGATGTCGTCCTGATGCTTTTGGAACAATGGGCGCATAATATCTTTCAATTCTTCAGAAAGTTCAAACGCCTTGATTTTAGCAGGATTTGTAAGCCTGTCCAACATAGCGGTAATACCACCATGCTTTAAAGATTCTGTGATTACTTCCCAGCCATACTGGATAAGTTTAGCAGCATATCCTTTATCAATGCCTTTTTCAACCATTTTGTCAAAGCAAAGGATAGATCCTGTCTGAAGAAGGCCGCAAAGAATTGTTTGCTCACCCATAAGGTCAGATTTAACTTCAGCAACGAATGAAGAAAGAAGGACACCTGCTCTGTCACCACCGGTACCTACGCAATATGCTTTAGCATAATCAAGTCCTAATCCCTGAGGGTCATTTTCAGGGTGAACTGCGATAAGGGTAGGAACACCAAAACCTCTTTTGTACTCTTCTCTAACTTCAGATCCCGGTGATTTAGGAGCTACCATAATAACCGTAATATCTTTACGAACCTGCATTCCTTCTTCAACAATGTTGAAACCATGAGAATACGAAAGCGTGGCACCTTGTTTCATCAAAGGCATCACCGCACTTACTACTGAAGTATGTTGTTTATCAGGTGTTAGATTACTTACCAGATCAGCAGAAGGAATAAGTTCTTCATAAGTGCCTACTGTAAATCCATTTTCAGAAGCATTTTTCCAGCTTTGTCTTTTTTGCTCAATTGCTTCTTTTCTTAAAGCATATGATACATCAAGACCGGAATCTCTAAGATTAAGTCCTTGGTTTAAGCCTTGTGCGCCACATCCTACAATCACAATTTTTTTTCCTTTAAGGGCATTTACACCGTCTGAGAATTCGCTTATATCCATGAATTCGCAAACGCCTAACTGGTCAAGTTTTTCTCTTAATGAAAGGGTGTTAAAATAATTAGCCATTTTTTATTAGGGTTTTAATAAGTTTTCTTGTTCACAGGACAGAATCCTGTCAGTACAAAGGTGGGGAAATATTTTCAAAACTAATTTATCTTTTACCTTTTACTTTAGGTACTTTTTATGGATTTAATAATTTACCTGTCGATTAACCTTAGATTAGACCTTCCTAAAACCTTCCGGGTTAATACCGGCATGTTTTTTAAAGAACCTGGCGAAGTATGATTGATCCTTAAAATGCAGTTGGTCTGCAATTTGAGTGACGGTAAGTTCGGTATACTTAAGCAACTTCTTTGCTTCTATAATGGTACGTTCATGGATTATGTCATTGGAAGTCCTTCCTGTTAATTCACGTACAGTTTCAGTCAGGTGGTTAGGGCTTACAGCCAGCTTTTCCGCATAATCCCGAACAGAAAAATTCAGATGATAATTTTCTTCGATAAGCTGCTTAAAGCGCTTCACAAGCAAACGTCCCTTTTGGGTATTTTTTATCGCTTGTCCAACAGGATAATGTTGTTTGCAATACAAGAGAATAAGATCCAGAATGGCAGCAAGTGTTTCATCCCGGTCTTCCAAATCCTGAAGAACAAGGGCATCAATGGCGCTGAGAAACAACTTTTCCATTTTCTCCGCCTCAAAAGAATCAGGCAGATGCAAGGGTGGTGTTTCTTCCTGCAGGTGAAAGAAAAACGGAAACTCCAATAAGCGATTTTTATTCTGCTTGTTTAACAGATAAAATTCTGAAGTAAACAGAAAAATGTATCCTTTAATGTCATCCGAGAGGTCAAGGGTATGAACCTGACCGGGGGATAGAAAAAAAATACTGTTAGGTTTTATTTCATAAGACTTAAAATCAATCACATGCTTACCTGAACCTTCCCTGAGATATAGGATTTCATAAAACCCATGATGTCGATGAGGATATTCCACCTGAAAATGCCGGTGAGCATCAAATACCTCTACCTGATAGCGGATTTCAGATTGTCCGCTCCGATTGAATTTATTTATGCTGTAGGTTGGAATATTTTTTGGCATCCCTGAGATACTTTTACATATAAAGACTAAATATACAAAAACACCTTCTTTTAACCGATGAATTTTATCCCCTTCGGGTAATTACCTACCCTCACCCCATTCTTTTTCGTTTTTCAGCTCTCCGCTCTGATTTTCCGCACTTCACCCAATAATCATCCTGCTCCCTTACTATTTTAACATTGAAATACCAGTTTTACAAATTCATCGTTATGCGATTTTAAAACTCTGAAACAATGAGGCACACCTTACTTTTTTTATTCATTTTTATCCTGTCATTCTCACAAGTTTTCTCACAGGATACGACTTTCGTTCAAGTACATTTTCTTTTCGGCTCCAGGCCAAAGGGTAAATTTAAACAATCCGAAGAAAAATGGTTTGGAGGAAAAATCGGAGGACATGTAGGCATAGAGCTGGAACCGGATCAGGTGGTAAATTTTATACCTTACGGTAAATTCCACTGGGTGGAGAAAAAATATGACCGTCATAGTAAATTTACCATCCACAGTAACAAAGCCTTTTGGGAAATTATGGGAGGCCCTTCAGACAAAGTCAAAAAAGCAAGCGTAATAATCCCTGTAAGCACACATCAGAAAAGCATTCTGGATAGCTTGTCACAGGCATACATAAAAAATACGCCCTATGATTATGCTTTTATAGGCATGCGATGTGGCTCTGCAACGTATGACCTTCTGGCAGAAGCCGGGATTTTAAAGAAATTTTCCCACAGAAAAACCTATCTAAAAATTATCTACCCAAAAAAACTCAGAAAAAGACTTTACAAAAAGGCTTACCAGTATCAATAGGAAATTATACGCCAGGAAGGAACACACACCAGGAAATGGAAAAGAGGTTAATATAAAAACCGAGTATTCCCCATAAAAATACCTGTATAACAAAACCTTATCAACCTTAATAACATTCTCAAAATATATGATGTTGTCCTTATAGTGAGGAATGAAATAAAAAAGTTTATATGGAGACGTTGGAAAAAATAGCAAGAGGAGTCAGTAATGTGACAAAAGGAAAAGAGTCAAAAGAAGGTAAGGTAGCAACACTGATCGAAAGTCAGACATCTAAACTGCCTTCTGATTTATTTCTTTGGGCTTCATTAGGATCTATGGCGGTTTCATTGACATTTAAAATCTTTAAGAAAAACCAAATGTCATTGTTCGTGGGCCAATGGGCACCGTCGTTCCTGCTTTTCGGAGTTTACAATAAATTAGTAAAACTGGAAGGCCATGATAAAAGCTCAAGAGAAGGGACTGAATACTAATCAGTAATTAGCTTAATATTCAAGAAGGTGTAAGGTGGAAACATTTTACACCTTCTTGTTTTTTTAAATTATTTTCTCCTTTACCTTATACTTCCTTACTTTTATGCGTTAGATTAACTATGAATTTATTTGTTACAGCCCTCAACTCCGGAAGCAATGGAAATTGCTATTATATAGGTAATAAAGACGAAGCGGTTCTTGTGGATGCCGGTATCAGTTGTCGTGAAATAGAAAAACGCATGGATCGCCTGGGCCTGTCCATCAAAAAAGTCAAAGCCCTCTTTATTTCACACGAACATGCCGATCATATCAGAGGAGCAAGAGTCCTGTCAAAAAAATATCAACTTCCCCTGTACATTACTCCTGCCACATTAGCCAATGCGTACTTCGATCCAAAGCACCCCTTTACGGTCAGGCTTTACCCCTACCAGCCCGTTCAGGCAGGAAGTTTAAAGATAACGGCCTTCCCGAAAATGCATGACGCAAAGGATCCTCAAAGCTTCATTATTCAGGCCAATGAAACATGCGTCGGGGTTTTTACTGATATCGGAGAGCCATGCGAGCATGTGATTAAAAACTTCAAATTGTGTAACGCCATATTTTTGGAGGCCAATTACGACGACAAGATGCTGGAAACAGGGCCTTACCCGATATACCTCAAACGACGCATCAGTGGTAACAAGGGGCACCTCTCCAATTTACAGGCACTGGAATTATTCTGTCAAAATAAGCCGGAATTCATGAGCCATATTTTCCTTTCCCATATTTCCAAAGAAAACAATGACCCTAAATTAGCTCAGGACTTGTTTAAAAACCATTGCTCCAACGTTGAGATCGTACTGACCTCCAGAACAAGTGAAATCCCGGTTTTTGAAATAGGATCAAACGTTAAAATTAAAGAAGAACAAATTCAACTTTTTCCCTCAGGTTCCATAACTTAGAGTGATGACAGTTTCTTTAATACATATAAAAAAAACAGCCTGGAAGTTCTTGAATTTATTCCTCAAAACTTCCGGTGTAATTTTTCTTGTATTGATCTTACTGAGCTTTACAGACCTACCCTATTATGCATACCACCATTTAGGAACTGTAAACGCAAAGCTTATCAAAAAACCCGAAGTGATAATCCTTTTGGGAGGCAGCGGCATGCCTAGTCCTGACGGACTTATACGCACGTACTATGCAGCAGATCTTGCTGAGAAATTCACAGAGGCTCGCATTATAATTGCCCTACCCTACAATGAACATGAAACGGATAGCCTGTATCAGTTAAACTTAATGGCAAATGAGCTTATTCTTAAAGGCATTAACCCAGAAAGAATCACCTACGAACCCAAAGGCTATAATACCCGATCTCAAGCTCTGAATATTGCGGCCATGTATGGAGAACACAAACCAGTCCTGGCTTTAGTTACCTCGCCGGAGCACATATACCGATCTATAAAAACCTTCGAAAAAGCCGGTTTCTCTCATGTAGGCGGTGTACCTTCTTTTGAAAAACCGCCCGAGGAGGACAAAATCAAAGATAAAAACGCAAAAGACCAGGTAAACAGCCTTTCAGTTAGGTATAATATGTGGAGTTATCTAAGCTATGAAATTCTGGTACTGCGTGAATACACTGCTATTGCTTATTATAAATGTAAAGGTTGGATATAGGCAATAATAAAAATAAATTTTACACCTACCGAAACTACGAATCATTTTTTCAACTAACTTACCGGACATATAACCTTAAACCTTTATTAGTCAAATGAAATCTACCCATGCAATTTTTCTCGCAGGCTTGTTGGCTGTACTTAGCTCCTGCGGTGAAAGTATACAGGATGCAAAAAATGCCTATTCTGTTATGAAGAACGCCAGTGAAATATCAGATAATTATGTAAAAGCTCAATCTGAAGCTCAGAAAAAGTTAGAAGAACGAAGAGCTAAAGGTGATACCCTGGCTATGAATTATAAAGAGCTGCAGAAGTTTCTTCCATCAGAAATTAAAGGCTATACAGGAGAAGGAGAAATTGAGGGCAATTCGGTAAATATGGAAGGCATGTCCTATTCTTCAGTGGAACACAACTACAAAAAAGGCGACTCCTACCTAAACATCAGCCTGGTAGACTACAATAGTGCACATGATTTATATTCAGGATTAACTGCCATGTGGGCAACCGGCATGAGCATAGAGGATAACAATCAAATTGCGAATGGAACATCTTTAAAAAACGGCACTTTAAAAGGTTGGGAAGTCTACCATAAAGAAGAAAAAAGAGCTGAATTAATGTTGGGCGTGGTTGGACGTTTTTTCCTTTCCATCTCGCTGGATCAACAGGACAATACAGATCTTATAAAAGAAATAGCCGAAAGTCTGGATCTTTCTGAACTTGAAAAGTTATAAAAAAACCGGGGCATCTCAAAGGAGATAAGCCCCGGCTCTTTTATTAAGTATTTCCTATTGGTATAAAGAATTAGATTTAAGCAGTTCCACCAGCTCTGAAAGAAAACTGTAAACCTCCTCTGTGTCATTAAGTCTGTAGGTGGCACTACTTTCGTTTCCATGATCGCCTACCATTACCCCTGCCCCTCTTTCCTCCAGGGTAACAAAAGCATCTTCATCAGTCATATCATCCCCTAAATAGATTGGGAAAATATTATCTTGATTTGCAACCTGCTCCATAAGAAACCAAAGCGCTTTCCCCTTGTGCCATTCAAAATCAGGACGTAATTCCATAATCATTTTTCCGGGACCCGGTTTTAAGCAAGCATATTTTTTTAATACCTTATCTACTAAAGCAAGAACTGTTGAAACCTCTTCTGAGGCCACATGACGGTAATGAACAGCAATAGCAAATTTCTTCCTTTCGACTCTGGCGCCTTTAACGTCTTTAAGACATTCTGCCAATTCTTTTTCTGCTTCATCCATAGAAGGTAGACATTCAACTCCTTTTGGGTGAGCCATTGTTATATCCGGCCCTGATATGTCATACCCATGACTGCCTGCATAAACAAGTGAAGGCAATCCAACTTTCCCCTCCACATCAGCTCTATCCCTTCCGGAAATTATGCCCACCAAACATAATTTACTCAGTTCATCAATCTTTTCTTTGACTTTTGGATCAAGCAAGGCTTTCGCAGGATCATCAACTATGGGTGTCAATGTACCATCATAATCCAGAAAAACTGCGGGTTTGTAAAGAGTTGCATTGGTATTTAAAAACTCCACCAAATCAAGGGCAGAGGGCAAGCTATCAACATAAGACTTCATTTCCATTCTTTAACGTACGATTTTCTTAGAAAAATGTTATTACCGAGCGTAAAGGTACAACATTCATTCAGATTCAGTTTGAACATGTAATGTATAACAAAAGTTTTAGTAAAATTATAAAATGGCACATATTTTGATGCTTTAGATGATAGTAATACTATCACTAAATGTAATATTATTTGTCAAACTAAATTTTTTTACAATTATGTTAGATTACTGTAAAATGATTCTTGAAAAAGTAAGTTTCGACAAAACACTTTTTGAAAAGGAGTATCAGAAATTCAAAAAGTGGCTTCCTGAAAATCAGACCGGAGAATTAGAAAAGTGGCGCCAGGAACATTATGGCAGTCTTTTCTCCAATAACCCTTTCACAAAAATTAAAACCAACCACAGGTAGGATGTTCTATACTCCTGCCTGTTGATCAATTTTGCAATTAAAATACTTTGCTGTAATTTTCTAAAAAAACAGTAAATGTATTTCCATCTCCTCCTTACCCATTCATGGACTCGCTGGCTGATAATAATTTCTGCAGGCATGGTGCTGTTCTTTGCTATTCGGGGCATGACCCGAAAAACCCAGTTCGGCAAGTATGACAATATTTCAGGGGCATTACTCATAGGGTGCTTACACCTGCAACTCCTGCTTGGATTAATCCTTTATATATTTTACAGTCCTTTTACACATAGGGCACTTCAAAACATGGGAGCGGCCATGAAGGAGCAGAGTCTTCGATATTGGGGAGTAGAACACATCTTTGGAATGATGGTAGCCATAATACTTGCCCAGATAGGGAGAACTAAAACAAAAAAGACAGCAAACGATCGAAAAAAACATAAAACTGCCTTCTGGTACACACTTATAAGTATACTTATCATATTAGGAACGGTATATTTCGCCCACCGGCCATGGTTTAGGTTTACCTGAACCGTAGAAAGAATTAAACCATCTGACTGCTACTATACAGGATAATAATTATCTTTGTCCAACCAAATTAAAAATTATAAAATGTTTGATCAGGTTACCACCGGCTCCATAATCATCCTGCTTATTGGCATTATAGGTTTGTCTTTATTCATTCGATGGATGTATAAACAGAAATAATTATCCCATCAATCATCTCATTTACAAACCAGTAGAGCAAATTTAAACTAACCTAAGAAAAGAAAACCCTATTGCCTGTTGAGAGCCCCTTTGGTTCAAATCCTGACGTGTTTTCTTCTGCTATAACAAAATACAAGTCCAATCGCTTTCATAAAAGGAGGATAAAAGGAGGAGTTGTATAGGATATGAGCGAGAAGAATAGTGAGCAAAAGGGGGGGAAAGCTCTTAAAATAATATCGATAATATTTCTGTCATTTGCCCTACTTATCATGGGTGCATTATTTGTGGCAGATGTATTCCTGGATGATTATCTTAAAGACAGGATCAGCCGGGAAGTGAAGGAAGGCACGGACGGATTATATGAATTGGAAATGGATGACCTCAACCTGAGTTTACGGACATTCCGTATCAGGATTGATGGTATAAATTTCTCTACCAATGAAGACCTGCACAGGCAGCATCTGGACACATTAGGCGAAGATGATGCCGCAATGCCGTTTATGAATATTACGGCCGACAGGTTGACCATAAGCCAGTTTAACTTATGGAGTTTCTTATTTGCTAATCGCATTCATTTGTCAGCACTTCGTTTCCATCATCCGGTAGCACACATCCGCTTGTTTGAAACAGAAGAAGATTTTGATATTTTAAACCTGCATAATGATATAGAGGGAATAGCAGAATCCATATTATTAAATACCCTGGAACTGGATAGTGCCTATCTGGACATTGAAATACAGGATGGAAATGACTGGAATAAAATTTCTTTATCTAATGCAAGACTCTTAGCTGACGATGTATTTATAGATTCAACAGCAGCCTACGATGAGGATCGCTTCATCTATTCAGAGCGCGTTCAGCTAAGTATAAAAGATTCCGCAATTTTTAACCTGGTGGGTATGTATAGCGGCTCCCTGGGTTCTTTGCACGCCGATACTGACGAGGGGCTTCAAATCCGAAACCTGTTGGTAAATACAAACGATGAATTATATCAACAAAAAGCAGACCAGCGAAGGCTGACGGAACCATATATTTCATTGTCTATGGAAGAGCTTGACCTGGCTACGAAAGATTGGGGCGTATTTATCCTTGGAGGAGTTGTACATGCTGAACACTTGCTTGTCCATAATTCTGACATAGAATTTATAGCTCCGCCTACCGGACCGGGCAAAGGTGCCAAAGAAACTGGCTCTCCCGGCACCAATGGATTTCAGGTCGATTTGCATGAGGGTGTAAATACGCATTTCTTTACCCTGACCATGGATTCCATACGCATACGAAATACAAAAATTCATGCTCTTATACCGGATGGACCCGACACCACAGAAGTAAGTGTTCCTGACTTGAACATTTACATGACAGACATTAAAATCGATTCTGCCGGAGCCAATGACCCGGAGCGTTTTATGTATGCCATTGATGCCTCTATTCTCACACGTGAAGGCATAGTGGTAAAACAAGGAAACGACCTGTCTGTAAGCACCGATATGTTTCTGATGGCAAGCGATTCCGGTGTATTCGTCAATAACATTAAAGTACAGGGAAGAGCTTTGGACAATTCCACAGTGACCATGGAAAGCCTGAACGTAAACTTTACGGAATGGCCAAACCTGCAGCATGGGGAACCAACACACATTGAATCCATAGCCCTGAACCGGCCAAATGTAAATGCAAACATTCAGGTTAATGGCAACAATGGAGGAAATGGGAACGGGCAACGAGGTTTTCAAATGGACCTGCATCAGGACGTCAATGACATTGTCCCCTTATTGACCATCGGTTCATTTGCCGTCAACCATGCAAGTATCAGGGCAGATGTTCAGGACAACGACGATCACATGAATGTTGCGGTGCCGGATCTTAACCTGAATCTTACCAACATCAGGCTGGATGATCAGGGAGCAAAAGATCCAAACCGATTTATGTATGCTTCCAATGTAGCTGTTAATGCAAGCCATGGAATAGCAGTAAGAGAAAATGGCGAACTGTTGCTCTCAACAGATCATTTACAGGCTTCCACCGACAGAGGTTTGTCCGTACGCAATGTCCGCTATCCCGGAGATGCAGAATTGGAGGCTTCCCTCGAGTCACTTACTATTGGGTTTACCCAATGGGGAAGGCTACAGCAGGGACTGGCAACACATGTTCAATCTATTGCCGTCAACAGACCGGTAATAAGAGCAAACATGGAAATCGAGGTTGATGAAGAAGATGTTGAGGAATCCCCGCAAGAAAGAGGATTTCGCATGGAGTTTCATAAGGAGTTGGAGGAATTTGTAGCCTTACTTACCATAGGAAATGTTTCGGTTTCAAATGCTGACATACAGGCCACCTTGCATGGGGAAGAGGAAATGTATATTGAGGTTCCAAACCTTGACATCAATGTTGCAGGTATACGACTGGATTCAGCAGCAGCTTACAGCAGCGAACGTTTTATGTACGCCTCATCGATGTCCTTTAATGCCACCAAAGGGTTAAATTTTAAGCAAAACGAGAACATAGCGGCTTTTGCTGACAATTTTATGTTCTCTACCGACAGCGGTTTATTTGTTAACAACCTGCATATAGCAGCTACCGCTTCACCTGAACTGAATGCTAGCCTGGATGCATTGCAAATAAACTTCACTGAATGGGGCGAGCTCCAGCAAGGAGAAGCGACGCATGTAAAAGGCATAGCCTTAATAGAACCTCATATCACAGCACATTTGGAGGCACCTCAGAATGAAAATGGCAATGGTGAAGAAAACGATCAGGAACCAGCGGAAGGATTTGATCCAAAGATGATCCCTGCTGAACTCTCCGAATTTGTAGCCTTGTTAACCATTGGTAATTTCACCATTGAATCAGCCAATCTGGATATTGAAATGGATCAGGGAGAAGAGGAAGAAGAGCCTATGCTTATCAAAACACGGGGATTGACCCTATCCATGGACGACATACGCCTGGATTCTGCGGCTGCCGAATCACCGGAACGGTTCTTCTTTGCAGATCATTTTGAGTTAGGCATCGATGTGCTGGAGACCAGGCCTACGCACTTGTACGATATAAGCCTTGAAAATTTCGCGGCAAACAGCTCCGAACAGACGCTGAACTTACACAATTTTAAGTTAAAGCCAAGGTATGAAAAGATTGTATTTGCCGAAGTTGTAGGAGAAGAAACCCAGCGTATGGATCTGGAAGTTGGCATCCTTCAGATAGAAAAACTGGATTATCAGGCACTCATGGAAATGGACTTTGTAGCTGATTTGATACAGGTAAGCGACTTTGATTGGGAAATATTTGTTGACAGACACGTTCCTTCGGAGGAACCTCAGCCACCATTATTCCCACATGATCAATTGACTACGCTTGACTTTAAAATAGATATTAATCGAATTAAACTTAAAAACGGTTATATAGAATATGAAGAGCTTGCAGAAGGAGGACACACATCGGGCGCCTTTACCTTTGAGGATTTTCATGCAACAGCATATGATGTGCTTAACAGGCCTACCGAAGGGTATGAGCATACTACCATTGATTTTACTTTTGACCTTATGGGAACGGGTGATTTCCATGGGCAGCTGCTCCTGGCCATACTTGATCCGGAGAAATACTTTTCATTCTCCGGAGGCATGGATCAATTAAACCTGGAAAAGCTTAATCCTGCACTGGAATACATCGCTTTCACCAGAATTGAGGAAGGCCAGATGCACCACTTCAGGTTTGAAGGCGAAGGAAACCGACATGGAGCACAAGGAGAATTGCATGCAAGTTATGAAGGCTTAAGCATAGAACTGTTGGAAGAAGGTCCGGAAGAACCCGGATTTCCGACTACGGTAATCAGCAGCATTGCAGACCGACTTGTAAATACGGACAACATAGAAGGAACAGACGATTTTACACCGGGAGACATGGATGTTGAAAGAAGAGAAGGCCAGCCCTTTTTGGGATTGATTCTCGACAGCCTTAACCAGGGATTATTTGATTCCTTTGGCGTGGGAAATATAATGGACATTATGGAAAGTATAGAACGTAGGGTTCCGTTTATAGGCGATGCGAGTCAGTAAAGCAGTAAAATTCTTTACTTAAAGAAGAGGAGGCTTTGGTCTCCTCTTCTTTTGTATAAAAAAACAAAGCGAAGAGCGAAAAAGAGCGGAGAGCGGAGAGCGGAAAAAGAAAACGAGGAGTGAGAGCGGAAAGCGAGGAGGCGAGAGAAACCACTTTATAAAAGAGCCTTGAAATAAAAATTCTCCCCAATGGAGATATTCCTTCGCCAAAAAAATAAAAAAAAGAGTATTATTACACATCCCTTCAACAGGGTTACTTATATAGCATTTTTAGAATATATATAAGTCAAATCCGGAGATCAGCTAAACAATCTCCATTAAGTTTTAAAATTCAATTTTAATATAATGAAACGCTTTTTTGCAGTCCTTTGGATCATTACCATCTTCTCATTTCCTTTATCGGCCGCTGAATACTATTGGGTAGGTGGTGGTGGCAACTGGTCCGACCTTAATCACTGGGCAACTTCTTCCGGAGGCACTGACAAACAGACCCAACTCCCCTCCCCTGACGATGATGTCTTTTTTGATGAGCATTCTTTTCCCGACGCCCTTCCAGAATATTATTCTCCATTATATTTAGATATACAAAACGCTCAATGTCGAAATATGGATTGGACTAATCTAAACGACCATATAATGGTGTTACAAAAAGATCAGGTCAACCTTGAAATCTTCGGAACTTTGCTTCTCTCTGAAAAAGTTTTCTTTTCATTAGATGGTGGAGCAATAATGATGAAAGGGGATAATCCCAACAATATAATACGTTGGGCAGGCCGGAAATTTAACTCTAATCTGATATTTGATGGTACAGAAACTGCCCATTGGACGCTCCAAAATGACTTAATGCTACAAGGAGCCTTAACCTTTATCGGAGGAACTTTAAATACAAACAATGTAGAGGTCACCTGCCAGCATTTTTTAATAAATTCAGAAAACACAAAAACTCTTCAACTCACAAGCTCTGTTTTAACTATTAAAGAAAGTTGGCAGTACTCTTCAAGCAATCTTACTTTGGATGCCGGCACCTCTCTAATTAAAACGCGAACCTTGCTAAACAGCTCTTTGGATGGAGACCTGCATTTCCACAATGTAAGCTTAGGAGATTTTTCAAACATCAGTCTTCTTGCTTCCGAAGGCTCACCAATCCATTTTAACAATGTTACCCTTGCTTCAAATTCATTCATAATAGGGAACAGCACTATTAACAATTTAATCCTTACAAAAGGAAAAACCTATACCTTGGAAGGAGACAACACCTTAAACATCCAAGGGGAGCTATTTGCAGAGGGTACATGTGCAGAACTTATTACTATTAAAACCAATGATAACCAAGCAGCTTTCATTCACAAACCAGAAGGAACGATAAACCTCTCTTATGTTACCCTTGACAACATCATTGCCACAGGAGGAGCTACTTTTCAGGCGACGAATTCCATTGCTACAGGAAGCACATCCGGATGGGAAATGACCTCCAATTTAGAACCCAGAGATCTTTATTGGGTCGGAGACAGCGGAAACTGGGAAGAAGGCCTCCATTGGTCAACAGAGCCGGGAGGAATTGGCGGAGAATGCCCACCATCGACCATAGACAATGTCTATTTTACAGCTCAATCCTTTAGCGACGAAAATCAGTCGGTAGAAATAACCGGAGAAGCTTACTGCCGCAACATGGTTTGGGATGGAGTACCGCCCAATTCCAGGCTCAGCGGCAACGCCAATGCCAACCTGAACATCGCTGGTTCGGTAGCCTTACATGAACATATGATTGCTGACTTTCCTGGTAACATTATATTTCAGGCAGACCAAAGTGAAACGATCTTTACAGCCGGAGTTTCATTACATGCCTCTCTTTATTTTTCTTCCACAGGAAATATCGGTTCATACAGCCTTACCAACCCACTGCATACACATAAGAAGATCGTTGTAACCAATGGCTCTTTTCACACAAACGATTACCCTGTAAGCTCTGAGGCATTTAACATTCTACCTGAAGGCCCTGTAAACATCACATTCGGAACTTCCTTTATCACACTAACCGGACAAGGCTGGACAGCCGAAAATGCTGAAGATTTAAACTTTGATGCAGGTTCATCTACTATTGTACTAACCGACTTGGAAGCAAGTCTGGTGAACATTAACCTTGAAAACCCATTACACCTTAACAAGGTGATATTCGAAAACACCTCCGGAACAGGCACCATCCATACCGAAGATGCCGAAGTTTCTTTTCATGAAGTATCATTCACGTCCGATGGATTAATAAACGGATCTAATACATTTTACACACTCAGCCTTAGTCCTTCCAAAACCTATATTTTGGAAGAAGGTCAAACCCAAACCATTGTGGAAGAACTTTTAGCTGATCGAAATTCTCTCAACTTTATTTTTCTTCAATCCACCTCCGAAGAACATCCGGCCAACATCTACAAAAGTGAGGGCATTATTTCCGTAACAGGCTTGTCCATCAACAACGTTACCGCATCGGGCAATGCAGTATTCCTTGCGCAGGAATCTTTCGGATACAACAATACTTCCGGCTGGATTTTTACTGAGCCTGAAGTTAAGAATTTATTTTGGGTAGCTGGTTCAGGAAACTGGGAAGATGCCACCTCCTGGTCTGATGAACCCGGTGGAAGTGGAGGTTATGGGCTGCCAACCTTTTTAGATAACGTCTTTTTCACTGAAGAGTCTTTCAGCGCCAATGGGCAAGTAGTAAGTATTAACGACCATGCTTTCTGCCAAAACATGGAATGGACGGATATAAATTACAATGTCGTTTTCCATCTTCCGGAAGACAAATCCCTTAGCATTTACGGACATTTTATATTAGATGAGCAGATTAACAGCGCCCTTAACGGCACAGTTATTTTTAAAGGAGAAGAAGAGAACCGTATCATTGCCTCAAAAGGAAAAAGCCTAACCAATGTAAGCTTTCATGGTGAAGGAAGTTGGAATATCACCGAGGACCTGCATGTAAGCCATACCATTCAATTTCTTGAAGGGGAAATTGTGCTAAGCGACATTGAACTTAGCTGCAAGAACCTGCTCATTTCATCCAACGACCCTAAGATGTTTAATGCTGGATCTTCCGAATTGAACATTAGTGTAAAGATTGCTTAATAGGCGAATTAATACTAACTTTGTCCTATGGCAAGAACAGGACGAAAGTTAAGACTAAGCGATGAGGACTATAAGACTTTAGTTGCTACATCGCGGGCACATAGTGCAGATTTTAGAGCAGTCATGCGCTCTAAAATAATACTTCTACTGAATGATGGATATAGTTATGATTACATAAATGCCGAATTAAAGGTTGGGCGGGAAGCTATTGCCAAATGGAAAAACCGTTATTTGGACTTAGGACTGGAAGGTCTAATTGATGCCGCAAGGCCTGGGAAGAAACCAATTTATTCAGAAGCGGATAAAGCCAGGGTTATACAAAAAGCTTGCTCCAAGCCAGAAGGTGGATATTCAAATTGGAGTCAGCGCCGCATAGCGAAAGAGTTTGGGATGAGCCAAAGCACTGTTCAAAGTATATTGAAATCACATGATTTAAAACCTCATAAAACGGAGTATTGGTGTGGGAAAAGTACCGATCCTGAATTCGAGGAAAAAATGCTCAATGTTGTTGGCCTTTATATGAATCCACCGGAAAACGCATTAGTATTGTCTGTTGACGAGAAAACACAAATACAGGCATTAGATCGCTCCCAGCCGGAACTTCCTTTGCGTTTCGGTAATCCCAAACGGCTGACGGCCACTTACAAAAGACACGGAACGGTATCCTTGATAGCTGCCCTTTCTGTATATGATGGCGAGATTACAGCAAATACGATAAACAAAAACAATGCGCAAAACTTTTTGAAATTTTTAAAGAAAATATACAGGAAATACCCAAAGAAACACCTACATGTAATTGCTGACAACTTAAATGTACATAAGCACAAAGATGTGAAAGAATGGGTAAGTTCTAAGCCAAGAATGACAATACATTTTACCCCAACCTATTCATCATGGCTCAACCAAGTAGAAATTTGGTTTAATATATTATCAAAGGATGTGCTAAAAGGAGCGGTCTGGCAAAGTAAGGAGCAATTAGCTAAACAAATAATCCAGTATGTAGATACCTACAACAAAGAAAGGGCAAAGCCATTTGAATGGACATACGACGGGAAAAAGAAAGATAGTTCGGTTAATTCTAAATCTTCACATTAGAGAATTGTTTAAAAACACCTCATCAAACCTTCAGTTTAATCCCGGCACATCCAACATTTATTCCGAAGAAGAACTTACTATTGAAAGTGAAACAGCTTTAGAGTTTTATAACATACATTTTAGCAATACCTCCGGAAAAAGCACCCTCAAAAACGCCTCTTCCGGAATCAGCACATTTCATGAAGTCATTTTTGAAGGAAATGGAGAACTATACGGAGACAACACATTCGAATCACTTCACCTATCCACAGGCAAAACTTATACCTTCGAGGGGGGTAAAATGCAACAAATAAGCACAGAATTATCCATAGAAAGCAGCTGTTCCGATTTAACCACCATTACCTCCACATCGTCGGTACAGGCAATTATTAATCTACAGGGAGAGCAGAGTTTTTCAAGCCTCCGGCTGTCTGGCATAGAAGTACAGGGCAACACTCCTTATACCGCTTTCTACTCTGAGGATCTGGGCAACAACAGCGGTTGGAACATTACTGGATATACCGACAGAACCTTATACTGGGTAAACAACAGTGGAGACTGGGAAGATCCCAGCCACTGGGCCATAGAAAGTGGCGGAACAGCCGGACATTGCCCGCCCCGGGAAACAGAAGATGTCGTTTTCGATGAAAGCTCATTTAGTGAAGAAGGCGTAGTAGTAAGCCTTAGTGGAGACAACCTTCTATGCAGAAACATGTCCTGGCAGGGAACTTTATTTAACCCCGAATTCAGCGCCAGCGAAACAAGTATTTTACACATTCACGGCTCACTCAGCTTAATACCACAAATGAAAACTTCGCTCAACGGAGAAATTCATTTTATAGCCGAAGAGCAGGACAACTCCTTGTTTACGGCTGGTAAAGCCTTTGGAGGAAGTGTGTTTTTCGAAGCTGACAACGACCATAGGTGGACATTCCTTGATCATTTCAATGGCCCAAACACAATTATTCACCTGGTTAAAGGAATCTTGAACCCTGACGGTAACAACATCACCAGCAAAAGTTTTATTGCCACATCACAACACCAAAGTACCCTGTCATTAACATCAGAAACCATTACCGTAGGAAAATGGGAAGTCAACACAGAAGACTTCCACCTGAGTCCCGGCTTATCCACCATACTGATTTCAGGTACTTCCGGAACGGGAATGTACAATAAGGAAGCCGGAACCATCAACTACTACAATGTGGAATTTCGTAACGCCTCTCATCCGCAGGAATTATCATCAGCAAATGCATCCGTTTCTTTCAACAAAGTTCTTCTTGCCGCAGATGTTAAAATCATGGGAAATCACTACTACGATACGCTGCTGTTCACACCGGGAAATACCTATACCCTTCAGGCCCATAAAACCCAAAACATAGGATCGTATATAAAATTAAGAGGCAATCCTTGCAAACCCATTACCTTAAAATCCACCTCTGAAGGAGCAAGAACATGGCTGCACAAAATCGCAGGAGATGTAGTATGCGACTACCTTATTTTAAAGGACATTGCCATAAACGGATCTGCGCGTTTTTTTGCCGGAGAAAACTCTACTAACCAGGGCAATAACTTCCAATGGTATTTTACCGATGCCCCCGGATATTCTTATGGTTTGCCATCAGAATATATCCTTGAAAATGGCGAAACAATTCGTTTAGGAATAGAAAATATTGAGAGTCCCGTGAGCTTTTTCTGGAACGATGAAAGCCTTAGCCCATACAAAGATGTTAGCAGTCCGGGCATTTATTGGTTACAGGTTAACTATGGTAATGACTGCCCTACCGCTTTGCGCAGCAAGAGGTACATCGTGTATGTATACGATGAAAACATGTCCTTATCTGTCACCGAAGCCGAAAATCATGCCCTCAGGATATACCCGGTACCAAGCCCTGATATTGTTAACATTTCCTATAACAACAGGAGTAAGCAGGAAATTTACCTGGAGCTTTACAATTCAAAAGGAGAAAAAATTGCCGACATGCATTTTCCTGAAGGGATTTCTTTTATTGAGGAGCGGTTGAACCTCAGCGGTCAAAGTCCTGGAATGTACCTATTAAAAATGACCCAGGGCGAAATTATTAGCACGTATAAGATTATTAAGGAATAGTTGGAAGACTTACTCATAAATTAAATACACATGTCATCGTGATAAAGGAAGGATCTGTCCGAACGATCCCCTCCCGTCCAGCAGATGCTTCGTACCTCAGCATGACATAGAAAAGTCATCGACTCAAACTGTCCTACCGACAAAAACCGTCATACCGGAAAAGCTGCATGGGGAAAAGTGCAAAGGACATTATCCCAAATCTCATAAAAAGCCATCCAATCATGATCAGTACGATTTTAAAAGAGATTCCGGCTCTCCGCAAGCTACGGCCGGAAAGACGGTGTATACACCCAAATGAACAGCTACGCTTTTACTTATGTTTTACTTATAAGAAAGTAAAAACAGGAGGATAGATATGTTTGATTTATTGGAAAAAACACACGAGAAAGTATTAGCAACAAAAATTTCAGGAAAGCTTACAGAGCAGGATTATAAAGAAATGTTTCCATTGGTTGAAGAAACCGTAGAAAAATATGGAAAAATCTGCCTGTACGTAGAGCTTGAAAACTTTGAAGGATGGGATAGCCCAAAATCATTCTGGGATGAATTTAAGATCTCCTTTAAACACTATACCGATCTGGAGAAAGTAGCTATAGTAGGAGAAAAAAAATGGGAAGAATACGCTACCAAAGCTAGTAACTTCCTGAATCCTGCCACCATTCGATACTTTTCAGAAGACCAGAAAGAAGAAGCTTATAACTGGATAGAAGAATAAAAAAAGCCGGAAACGGATTCTTTTCACAAAAAAATGGTTCAGAAAAGGCTTCAATTTTGGAGCCTTTTTTTATTGTTACAATGAATAAATAAAAGGTAATTAGGACGCCGCAGTCGCAGACCATTAGTGAGCAGTTCTATTTGCTTAATTCAGTTACGAATTTCAATGGATTTCACAAAACAACAACCCCCCTACCGCAGACAGGCCTTACTTCGTATGAACATTTGCGGTAAAGAACGTTACCGGGGACACCCATTACACTAGCATTTCTGGTAAATAATTGTATTTCAGCCTATTTCTCATTACCTTACTTCGGCATTGATAATAATCTGCACAAATAAAAAACGAAATGGCTTTAAATTAACCCTTAATAAACAAAAAATGAAAAACATCGAACAAAATAAAAGGCAATCAGATTGGCTCCTATTTTTAGGGGTTCTTTTATTTTTATTGGGTTTACTCATTGGACTATTTATCCCTTTGATGACAAATCCAAGAATGGGGCTTACTGCGCATCTCGAAGGTGTGATGAACGGTATGTTTTTAGTTATATTAGGTCTTATCTGGAGCAGACTTATAATAAATGACAGATGGTTAACTTATACATTTTGGCTAACACTATATGGTTCCTTCGCAAATTTTGTGGCGGTTACCATTGCAGCCATCACCGGAGCCGGGAAAATGATGCCCATAGCAGGTGGTAAAGAAGGCACGCCTGTTGCCGAAGGACTAATTTCTTTTTTGCTTATTACCCTTGCCTTTGCAATGATTTTTGTTTGTGGAATTGTATTGACCGGACTATATAGAAATATAAGGTTGCCTTACAATAATAAAACTAACAACAAATAGACTTCTTTCACCATTTTTTCAGACTAAAATCAATTCTATGACTTTAGAGAAAAAGAAATGCAATGATCACAAAACTCCCTTTTATTTTTTGTATTTTCCTTCTAACCTTCGCTTCACCCAAAATAAGTGGTCAGGAATTATCAGATAAGGAAATCATCCAAAGCGAAAAATGCGTTAATAAGAAAAGTCACTTCATTTCCATCAATCCAATCAAACCATTTATTGGCCTTCCTAATGTATTTTATGAATATCAGATCAAAAAGAAAATAGGAGTTACAGCCTTCTCAGAAATTTTGGCATACACCGTTATTCCTAATTTCAACCACCCAGATGCTGTAAACACAATAGGTTTTTCCTTTTATCCATTTATGGACAATCAGACAATCAACCACGGTCTTTTTATAAATATAAACACAAGCTATATTACATACTTTAGGGATAGGGCTAAGGGCAATAGTTTTGCTAACGGAATTCAAATTGGGCATAAATGGTTGCTCAAAAGGAGCATTTTTCTAGAACCAAAATTAGTTTTAAACTATTCCTATAAAGGAAAAAATGTAATGCCGGGTATGGAATTTTTAGTGGGTATAAATATTTGACTTTTAAGGGACAAATAAGTTGCCCAGATAAACACCTCTCCCCGTTACCAACCTATCCAGTTTAATCCGCCATCAATCCATTCACCTTTTTTAAAAGTTTTTTTTAAATTAGCCATATCAAACAAGAAAATATGGGAAAATTTAACCGGAAATTTTACAAACCTGGAATTATCAGAGCTCCAGGGATGGACTTTATTTTAAATTTTTTTAATAAATGGACCTTCTTGTGGTTGCTTATTTCAGTTTTACTAACAGCCGCCTATGGATATTTTTTTAAAAATGATGTACTTCAGAATGGCTTGTCTTTTGAGCTTGTCTCTTTAGGAGGGCCGTTTATTCTTGCTATAATCCTTGTAGGGCTACTTTTATTATATATCCATGACAAAACACAAACGGATGACCCTGTCCAAAGAATTTTCCCCATAGCCATTTGGGGTAGAAAAGCATTAATTCATTTAGGCCCGCTTTTAAGGCAATATCTATTTTCCAATGATCAGGAGGAGGCTCCTTACAACAGAATCACCAGAAAATGGATCGTTGAATCTTCAAAAGGAGCAAGAAATACCATTGGATTTGGTAGTCAGATGGATATGGAAAAAATAGGAGCCACTTTAATTATGCCTGCAACTTTTACAAATAAATGTACAAAGACAGGTGAAGAAGTGGGCCATACCTATAAAAAAGTAATTGGCACCTACACTGGAGTAGAAACGGTTACATTAAAACATTTTGTGCATATCAGTGCAATGTCGTATGGGGCACTTTCGGAAAGATCTCATATGGCTTTGAACAAAGGAGCTAAAATGGCTGGAATTCTCCATAACGCTGGCGAAGGAGGTTTAGCACCGTGTCACGAACAGGGAGGAGACCTTATATATCAGATAGGAACCGCAAAATACGGCATCAGAACGCCTGATGGTGATCTGGATGATGCTCTTTTAAAAAAGATTTCGGATCATCCGCAGATAAAAATGTTCGAGATTAAACTTGCCCAGGGTGCAAAACCTGGAAAAGGAGGAATGCTGTTAAAAGAAAAAATCACCAAAGAGATTGCAGAAATAAGAAAGATCCCAATGGGACAGGATGCTTTCTCTCCGGCCAGACATAAGGAAATTACCGATGTAGACAGCCTTTTTGCATTTATAGCTCATGTGAGGAAAATTACCAGAAAACCTGTGGGCATCAAGATGGTAATCGGCCATACTTCTGAAATAGAAGACATAGCAATTAAAATGGAAAAAGAGCCTGGCACAGGTCCTGATTATATAGTAATAGATGGAGGTGAAGGAGGAACAGGGGCCTCGCCGCTGGTATTAAGCTCTTATTCAGGTTTGCCAATGAAGCAGGCTTTGGCAGTAGCCGACTGGGCATTGAAGAGACACAATGTGAGAGATAAAGTTGTAGTATTTGCCAGTGGAAAAATTGCAACACCTATAGATATTGCAGTTGCAATGGCTCTGGGAGCCGATGCTGTGTACATTGCCAGAGGCTTTATGTTCTCATTGGGCTGTATTCAGGCATTGGAGTGTCATACAAATAAATGTCCATCAGGAATTGCCACCACTAATAAAAGTTTGGGTAAAGCGCTGAATGTGGAGGCTGCAGCTAAAAGAGTGGCGACTTATACTGAAACACTATATCATGAAACTCAAATGCTGGCAGAGTCATGTGGGTATGATAATCCCAGTCAGATAACTCCCGATGATATCATGGTAGTAACTTCACCGGGGCATTTAGATTATCTTTCAGAACTTCATGGCATTTCAGCTTATGAAGCGAGTTTGGACAGAAAGCGGGCTAAAAAAATGGGAATCAGTGTTGGAGAAATGAAAATAAAAACCGAAGAAGCTGCTATTCAAAATCAGTAATAAATGAAAAAAGAGTGGGGATGGCTGAAATAGGCAGAACCCAACATAGATTGACAATAAAACTTCCTGTATTCAGGCATGTATTTATAAGTCGATTTTATCTCAAATAAGTAAACGGGTTAACATCCCTGCTCAAAGACAATTACTGACTTAGTGCGGTAATAGTTGGCTTCAAAGGTCATCCTTTTATTATAATCAGAAAACAGGCCTGAAGTAGATGAGAGAGAGACGCATTGTGAGAAATGTTCATGGCCGTCTCATGAACTCTTTACCTGCTATATGTAACAAGATAAAAAGAACTAAAAGATGAAAATTGAAATTGGTTGCGGAAAAAAGCAAAGAACGGGTTATCTAACTTGTGACATTAGAAAATTGCCAAATGTTGATTATGTGTGCCATGCAGACAATTTGCCTTTTGAAAATGAACAAATAGACGAAGTATATTCAAGGCATGTAGTGGAGCATTTCACTCTGAAAGAATTTTTAAAAGTACTTGAAGAATGGAATAGAGTATTGAAAGTTAACGGAGAAATATATATTATTTGTCCAAATTTGCTCTGGCACTTAGAACAAATTCTGCAGGGAGAACACAAATCGTTTTATAATAAAAAATCAGGAGAAAACGATAGATATTGGGGTTTTGGAAGCCTCTTTGGCTGGCAGCAAGATCAATTCGATGTCCATAAGTTTGGATACTATTTTGAATTAATGAAAGATATTTTAGAGGAGTTTGGGTTTGATAATGTTGAAGATTTGACCAATAGCGGCAAAGGATTAGAAAATGAACCCTGGCATTTGGAAATACGAGCAAAAAAGAAAAGAAAATCCCCGAAGCATACAGAAGTAAAGTGGTACACTCATTTTGATGTTAAGCATTGAAAAAACATTAAGAGCTAGCAAATACAAAACAGCTCAGTGCGACAAGATGGAAATAAAAAACATTGTCCAAT
>JBKBXU010000017.1:0-26679 GCA_046313675.1 Cytophagaceae bacterium | reverse complement strand
TCCCTTAACTTATTGTCCAATACCTTGATCCTGATCGCTTCCGCTTCATTCAAAATTGCTCCCCGAGCTTCCTCTATTGTGGCAAAGCTAAGTTTTACCAATTCCTTAGTCAGATTCTCGTTGACTATAATCAGGTCTTTATTGAAGTTAGTGATGTCTGTTTCCAACAGTACTTTTTCTTTAAGGGCTGACTTTAAATCGTTTTTAGCCTCTCTAAAACTATGTTTTACTTGATCAAGCTCAGTAAGTATAGAATCTGCCAGACCCAAAGCTTCCCTTTTATTCTGTGCATCCTCCAAATTTTTCTTTGCTTCCAGGTAAACAGCCAACAAACCTGAAAATTCCTGTAGTTTCTCCTTTTGTTCCTTCTTTTCCCTGAACTGATCCAAAGCTTCACGCTTATTCTGTAAGTTTTTCCGAATATTATCTAAGGCAGACAATGTCGCTTCACCCTGGTGATGTAATTGTGTGAAACTGATAGAAATTTCACGCTGACATAAGTCTGCTTCTTTTTCTATCTGAGCTAGTTCTTCCATATAGTTAGAAAGTTTCTTCTCATGATTCTCCAGTGTAAGCCCACATAAAGTTATTTCGCCCCTAAAACTTTCCACTTGTGCTTTTAGGTCTTTCTCATTCTCATTCAACTGATCCAAATATCCTTTTTCAACCTCATGATTCCCATGCTCTAAAGAACCACACAAAGGACAGGGTTTGCCTTGCTCTAATAAACTCCTGAACTTATCAAGATCCAACTTCTGCTTTTCAATGACAATGTCCTTCTCCAGCAATTTTAAGTCTGATTCCTTTTTTGCCAATCCTTCCCTTGCTTCTTGCAGTTGTTTCTGCAAACCCGGGATAGAATTCTCAAGTTTTCCCTTTTCAATTTGCATGGTTTCTTTCTTCTTTAGAAAGTCCGCTTCATTAATCAGTAACTGTCTTAATGCAGGCAGTTCTGCCAATTGCAAATTCAATTCTTTTATCTTTTCCTGAATTCCATTTTCATCTATTGAATAAACCTCCTTTAGTTTTACCAATTCCTCTTCTATTGCAGAAATTTGCTTTTTACAATACGAAAAGTTTGCATCCTGATCTGAAGTAAAATTAGCCTTTACTTCCTTGTCAAAAGAGTTAAACTTATCCAATACCTGCTTTTTCACAGGCTCGAAACCTGCTTTAGCCTCTTTCAATGCATCATCAAGTAAGGAAATTTTCTTTACCAGAGCTTCGATCATCCGATCAAAATCCCCTTCTTCAACCGGTGATTTTACAAATGACGACAGCTCTTTAAGGCAGTTCCCTATAATTCTTTTGCCTTCAAAAATTATATTTTCCTGCCGCTGAAGACCTGACTTCCTTGAGTTAAGATTATCAGTCAGGTGATCAAGCTTAAGAAAAACAGGAGATAAACAACTTGCTTTTTCATGACGGTTAAGTCTTAATCTATCTCCCTCAAATTCTATCAATTGCTTATTAATAGTAGCAAGTTGCGTACGCAGGCCGTGTAATTCCTGCACCAGGTTTTGAAGCCTTAAAAGTTCATTTAGCTCAGCAGCCACTTCTTTTAATTCCTTACCCTTATCAATTCTCTCAGTTAAAAGACTTTGCCGCTGCTCTTTCCTTTCTTTTATTTCATGTTCGGAAAATAGCTGAATGGATTCAAGCTCGGCCTTAAGTAGCTTATAGCCGTCGTTAAGACCTCTGTGTTTTTCATGAACAAGTCTGCCAATCTTACGATAAATCCATGCACCGGTCATGTTTTCCAGAAGCACAGTACGCTCATCAGCTTTGGCTTCCAAAAACTCTTTAAATTTCCCCTGAGAGAGTAAAATAGATTGAGCAAATTGTCCCTCTTCCAGGCCAACAATCTCTTTAATCAGTTTTAGCGTATCAGTTTTCTTTTGGCTCAGAACTTCACCTTTATCCAGATCATGAAGAAGCATTTCCGGTTGATTAGCTTTCCCTGTCCTTGTGAGACTGCATTTCCATGAAGCACAGTACCGTGTGCCTTTTACTTCAAAATCAACTTCAGCATAAGCATCCTTACACTCACGGGTTAAAATCCCTCCCTGCTCTTCCAGAGTGGTAGCAGATATATTCCCCAAGCGCGGTGTACTCCCATAAAGAGCCAGTGAAATTGCATCAAGAATGGTTGACTTACCTGCTCCTGTGGGACCTGTTATAGCAAATAATCCGGACGTAAGTATGGGTTCTTCATCAAGATGTACCGCCATTTCTCCTTTAAGAGAATTTAAATTTTTAAGTCGGATTTTTAAAATTCTCATTTGCTTCCTTTCTCCTCAGCTTCCTGCTTTATTTCAAAAAAGAGTTGCATTAGTTTATCCTGTTCTTCTAATTCTCTGCCTGAGATCAGTTTTTTAAAAATTTTTTCCGGGGTCAATTCATTTCTATCAAATTCTCCTGAGGAAGGATTCAGCACCCTAAGGGGGCTGTTTTTATAGGTAATGCTCCGGTGAATAACCTCGGCATTCTTACTTGCATGAATTTCAGCCAAAAGCTCATCAAGAAGCTCATGCATTTGAGGATTAAATTCGTCTTCTTCAATTTGCAAATCCACCAGAATGGGTAGGGGATATTCATTTTTTAATTGCATTGCCTTCTCCCGAACTTCCCGTATTGTGCCATTCAAACCAACAAGTTCACGAAATTTCTTTACTGGAATATCTTTTTGCTCAATTGTGTCGCCATCCAATTCCAGAAGAATCACCCTATGGTCATATTTTTTTTCTGAAAAGCTCAGAGGAATAGGTGAACCGCTGTATCGTATACGGTCAGAGCCTACATTCTGAGCTTTATGAATATGACCCAATGCAACATAATGAATGCCTGAAGGAAACATGGAGGCATCCACCCCTGCGAGGTTACCTATCTGAATTTGCCTCTCTGAATCAGATATGACAACTCCCTGAACATAAAGGTGTCCCATAGCCAGATGCAGCATTCCCGAATATGCCTTTCTGAGAACTTCTCCTATTCGGGCATAAAAATTTTGAATTCCCAACCTTACGGCCTGAACCCGGTCATCATAACTTTCTCCTTCAATAGCTTTCCTAATATCCCTGTCTAACAAATATGGCACAGCAGCTATGGCAGCTATAGTTTTGCCTGATTTATCTTTAAGAGGAATGAGCAATTCACTTATATCCGCAGGAACATTCCCTATAACCTTAATTTCAAGTGCATTCAGAAGCTCTGAGGGAGCATCTATAAGTTTGGGGGAATCATGATTTCCGGCAGTAATAATAGCCTTACAATCGGTGGTTGAAAGTTTTGCCAAGAAGCGATAATAGATAGCCAATGATTCCTGTGATGGATTGGCAAGATCAAAAACATCGCCTGAGATCAATAGATAATCAATCTTCTCTTCTTCAATAAGCTGCATAAGCCAGTCCATAAACATGCGATGGTCTTCATTAAGGCTGTATTCATGAAGTTTTTTTCCTATGTGCCAATCGGCGGTGTGTATAATTTTAACAGACATTCTGATTAATAGCTCCGGTAGTATTATTGAGATATTAAATTTAGAGAAATGCCCGGCTACTTACAAGGTAAAATTAAGTACAGCTACAAAAAAGTAAATTATCGTACGGGTACTCCAAAAAACCAGCTCACAAAGCATTCTTTGATCAGAAATAGGTAAAATGCAAATATTCCGGAAGGATAAAGAAGCTTCAGCGAGGCAAAAGGTTTTAAATAAAAAAAGAGTAAAAACAACTCTTTTCTTATTTAAACATTATAGCTTTAGCCTTAAACATTTTGTGGTCATCAAACAAAATAGCATCAGACTTTGGGTATTCCTTTTTAACTTTTTTCATCAAAAGGCCATACAGGGTTGCAAATTGCTTATCCTTAACGATTCCATTTAATTCAACCTCTCCCAGCACTTCATATTCTACAGTTGGGGTAGACTTGATAAATATATAATAACCATCTTCTTTTGCCACATTAGCCAATGATCTATTTTTCTCTCCTTGAAAAGAAAGTAGTGCAAATCCGAAAACAAAAATAATTAAAGTTATTGCGGTTAATCTCATGACGTAAATACTTTGGTTTAGTTTTGGTCGGGAGCATAAAAAATAATATACCACCTCTTAGTTAGATCACCATTGTAATCCACTAATCGAGGTGGTATATAGTTTACAGTTGCCTTTTTGCTCTTTTTTACCATATCTTAAAACCTTACTGCCACAAATAGCTGCCACAAAATTTTAAAAACATCAATCAGAGCTAAAAAAGCGCCTTTTCACAAGTACCCAGAGCCGGAGTCGAACCGGCACGAGTGTAACCTCATTGGTGTTTGAGACCAACGCGCCTGCCTGTCGGCAGACAGGTCTACCAATTCCGCCACCTGGGCAAATATTTTTATTTCAATAAATTCAACATCGAGTGTTACTTCATTGGTAGTCGGGAAGACCGCCATCTGGCATTTCTCCCATTACAATTTTTTTAAAAATTCTTTTCCAATTCCTGATTTAAAAAATTTCTCTCTTTTTCTGGCGGATATTCTATCGCCATGCTCCTCTATATAAATTAAAATGAAAGGGCGATAAGGCTTAGTTGTTTTTTCATAACCTTTATTATGTCGATTAACCCTGGCCTCCAAATCTGTAGTTTGGCCAACATAAATATAATTGCGAGAAAGACTTTTAAGTGCGTAAACAAAAAACATAGCTAATAAAAAAAGCAAGCTCTCAAAAAAAGAGCCTGCTTAAAGTACCCAGGGCCGGAGTCGAACCGGCACGAGTGTAACCTCATTGGTGTTTGAGACCAACGCGTCTACCAATTCCGCCACCTGGGCAAATACCGTAATTGACGGGATGCAAAAGTAGGTAATGTAATATTAATAACCAACAACCTCTGCTTAGAAATTTAGGGATTAATTTCCTCCAGGCTCCAGGCCTCCGCCTTTTCAACAAAATACTTTTTCACCCTTGTCCAGGTCACAGCAAATAAGTCCGATTGTCTATAATTCTCCAGGTCTTGATGGCTTTCCCAGGTACTGATGGTAAAATAAACATTGTTTCGTTGGTGATCCTGCATCAGACGGACATCTATACAGCCGGGAAAGCTTTTTATTTTATGTTGAACACCGAGGAATATTCCGGGAAATTTATCCTCCCCTTCCAAGTCAAAAGTCATTTTTACTATCCTGGTTATCATAATCAAACTTCCGGGTGAAATTGTATCATTACCGGCAAGCTGGAGCGCATCCCCAACAAGCGGTCGGCTTTCCCTTTATTGATGGCTATTTCGAGATACCCATTACTATTAAATACCGCCATACAATCTCCCTCATCCGGACTCAGATAGGTGGGAGAAATTACATCGGTATTTTCACGGCCAAACTTTAACATAAAACTCCTGCTTTCCGAAACCCTTTCAAACTCTTCTTTCTTAATATTGGTAACCAGGTTACCGTAATGGTCTATATGGACAATATTACCGGCAATCAGATTTTTTGTCACACGCAATTGAGGGTTCAACATTTTTCTCATTCCCGGCATAGCAGTCCCCAATTCACCCAAAGCAGCACCACCCACCAACTTGTTTATTGCCGGAACAAGAATATCTTTGGCAAAGAACGTAAATTTTTGAGGCTCCTCACTCCCGTGAAGTTTTATTACTTCGGTTGGTTCATCTTCCGTTACAAGTGAAAGTAAACCGTTGTCAACGCCAAAAAAGTAGTGCCCGTTTGATTGAAAAGCTATACAGGGTTCAACTGTCCTTGAAGGTTTATGTACAGAAACCAGATGAATGCTCCCTTCAGGGAACTCCCTAAACACGTTGCTGAGCACATAGGAGCCATGCGAAATATTAAAAGGCTCTATATGATGGGATACATCTATAAGCCTCACATTAGGGTGAACTTTTATTAAATTTGCTTTTACGGCCGCCGTGTAATGGTCGCGAAAACCAAAATCCGTTGTTAGTGTTATTATGGCCATAGAAGAAATGGTTGTTTAAAATTTTGTTATTGGACAAAATTAAATAATTTTCGGAGTATTATTTTTAAAATAAAATTAAAGTAGATTGGTAGAAAAGATAATCACGCTTGAGAATATTTCTCTCATAGATTTTTTAGGGGTCGAAAATAGAAATATAAAAGAAATAGCCGCTGCATTTCCAAAATCAAAAGTCATATCCAGGGGAAATGAGATAAGGTTAATAGGCAATCAGCTAGAAATCCAGAAACTGGAAGATATATTTGAACTTCTTATTGAACATTACAACCGCTATGGAAAGCTGACAGAAGAAAATGTAATTAATTATCTTGAGCAGGAAGAGGCAAGCTTTGCCAGTCTGGATGACGATGTTGTACTTTTCGGAAACAGAGGCATAGTTATAAAACCCAAATCGGAGAATCAAAAACGAATTGTTATTGCTGCACAGGATAATGACCTGATTTTTGCCGTTGGGCCTGCCGGTACGGGAAAAACATACGTTGCTGTTGCCCTAGCCGTAAAAGCTTTAAAAAATAAAGAAGTAAAGAAGATCGTTATTACCAGGCCGGCAGTTGAGGCAGGGGAATCGCTGGGATTTCTACCGGGAGATTTGAAGGAAAAAATTGACCCATATTTACGGCCAATATACGATGCACTGGATGATATGGTACCGGCTGAAAAGCTAAAATACTATTATGAAGCCCGTATTATAGAAATAGCACCATTGGCTTATATGCGTGGAAGAACTTTGCACAATGCATTTATTTTGCTGGACGAGGCTCAAAATACCACCACCATGCAGATGAAAATGTTTTTGACCCGCATGGGGCCGAAATCAAAAATGATTGTAACAGGAGACCGATCTCAAATAGATCTTCCGGGAAAACAAAAGTCAGGCCTTGTGGAGGCCGTAAGTATATTGAAAAACATCCAAGGAATAGGCATCGTAGAACTAAATGAGAAAGATGTTATGCGACATAAATTGATAGGCAAAATCATAAATGCCTATGATAAAGCGGCTGATAAAAATGAAAAATAGCACAACCTTACTTTTTATTATATTCTTCACCCTCTTAATTTATCCCGTTTTCTCCCAGGAAAACTACCAACGCTGCTATACACAGGAATATCAACAATATCTTTATGAACAAAACCCCGGACTAAAAGAAAAAACCGAAAAGTTTGAAAAAATAATTGCAGAAAAAGCCCGGGAATTAAAATCCATGAGAATGGATGAAGGTAATGCTTTCCCGGAAATTTTTACCATTCCGGTAGTGGTACATATCATCCACAACAATGCTGAAGGAACCATCGGAGGTGCAGGCAATCGCAATATAAGTGATGAACAGATATTATCTCAGATTCAGGTTCTAAATCAAGATTTCAGAAAAATACCTGAAACAATGGGATTTAATGACCATCCGGTAGGTGCTGATACTAAAGTTGAATTTTGCCTGGCCACAACCGATCCCCAGGGAAATGTTACAAACGGAATTCGAAGGGTATACAGCAGCCGCAATTCCTTCGGGATGGAAGACGACAGACTCCTTTCCGAGTTATCATATTGGCCAAGCGACCAGTATTTGAATATTTGGGTAACCAATCTATCCGGCAATTTCCTTGGCTATGCCAAGCTCCCTCATGGATCAGGACTTAACGGATTAGGTTCCATAGACGAAGGCGCAGAGGTTGATGGCGTAGTCATCAACTTCAGGGCTTTTGGAGCCCTGGGAACAGCCCGGGCTCCTTACCACTTTGGCCGTACTACCACCCATGAGGTGGGACACTGGCTGGGTCTCAGGCATATTTGGGGAGATGTCCGTTGTGGCAACGATTTTGTCAACGACACCCCCCGTCATGAAAACGCCAATCATAATTGCACCGAAAAGTTTTCAGATTGTGCCGAAACAGGCATACCTATAAGGGAAATGATAGAAAACTATATGGACTATACCAATGATGAATGCATGAACATTTTCACCATAGGCCAGTCAAACCGAATGCGCATAGTCCTCGAAAATAGCCCCCGAAGAGCAGCCTTACGATTTTCATCCGGTTGTTGTGGGGGCGGTGAAAGATTAGCTGCTCCATATTTCACCAGCTTTGAAAATGGAAATTATACCGCAGAAGGATGGCATTCTAAATCCCCTGTTGGAAATGCACGAAACTGGGAGCTGACAAACCCGGGTGCAAGGAACGAAACATCCAACTCCATAAGTTTTAACAATACCTCTGAAACTGCCGGAAATTATTACTATTTCATCTCTCCTTTTCTGGATTTTCAGGCCGTAAGCTATCCTATCATGGAATTTGATCTTGCCTATGCCAACAATCAATCTAATCAAACCGATAGCCTGGTAGTGTCCTACAGTACCAATTGTATAGATTGGACTCCTTTGACTATGTTAAGCGGCCAAAACCTACTCTCAACTCAACGTATTACCGACGACTTCTTCCCTCAGGAACATGAGTGGCAAAAGATCCGGATTAACCTTAATCATATTCAAAACCGAAGAATCGTTTTCTTCAGGTTTGAAAACCATTCCAAAGGTATCAACCGCGTATATATTGACAATTTTAACATATACCGGACTGCTCCTGAACTAAATGTCAATTTCTACCCTAATCCAGCTTCAGGAATAGTAAATGCAGAAGTACTTTTCACAGGAGACCGTGACGTCACTTTTGAGGTTTTTAATGCCCTAGGACAAAAGTTAAAAGAATGGACTGACGTTAACCGGATTAGCTATATTAAACAAATCATTGTAGAGGATTTAAGAAGAGGCATGTACATCTTCAGGGTTTCTTCGGGAGGAGAAACTGTGGTCAGAAAGGTCATAGTCCAGTAGATTCCACCAAAGTATTTATTTTTTCTTTATTATTAAATATTATTTCGATAATATCGCATTGATTATCAAATGGTATTTTGATGTTCAACTGGCAAGCTTTTCCATTTTTAAGGTATATTATCTTTTTTATCCCAGGAATATTGACAGGCATTTACTATGAATTTCCCGAACGTATTCTGTTTATACCACTAATTCTCTTTATAGCCCTTCTAGGTTTTAAACTTTTTGAAAAAAAACACCAATTCTTCTACATTATTAAAACAGTCAGAGGTATTATGGCACTTATCGCCACATTTTTCTGTGGTGCATCCTTACATTTTTTCTATGATCAACGAAATGAAGAAACTCATTTTTCCCATCATTCAGATATTACTTCCTATACTGCAAAGGTACTTGATGAAGAAAAAGCTACAGCAAAGTATTACACCTATGTAATAAAAATTGAAGGAATAAAAAATGGTGAAAAATGGATAGCAACTACAGGGAAACTATTCCTCTATGTAAATAAATCAGCCGGAAACTTTCATCGGAACGACCAGATTCTTATAATCGGCCATCCGAAAGAAATTCGTAATGCTGGCAATCCCGGAGAATTTGATAACCAGCTTCGTTTTAAACAAAAGAATATTTACCATCAGCATTTTGCCCAAGCCAGGCATGTGACCAAAATTGGGCATGTAGAAGAAAAGTCTCTTAGTGGCTACTCCTATTCTCTAAGAAAAAAGCTCCTGGCAAAACTGAACGAAAACTTCTCAAACCCTGCCAATACTCAAATAGCAGCAGCCATATTGCTTGGCGATAAAAAAGACCTTGATAAAGAACTTCGCAGTTCCTATGCTTCTACCGGAGCTATGCATATTCTTGCTGTTTCAGGCTTACATGTCGGAATACTATTTCTATTCTTAAATTTTATAGTTGGAAAACTTCAAAAAATTAAGCCCTTAAAATGGGTAATTCCTTTGTTCATCATAGCTCTTTTGTGGTTTTATGCCTTTTTGACCGGCTTATCTCCCTCTGTCATGCGTGCCGTAACCATGTTTACATTTATACAACTAGGCATTAATTATTTCAGATCTTCCAATATATTTAATACCATAGCCATTTCGGCAGTTATCCTCTTGATCATAAACCCTTATAACATTTCAAACATAGGATTTCAATTATCCTATTCAGCAGTAATGGGCATTTTATTATTATACCAGAGAATTTATAATTACTGGCTTCCGGAAAATTATATTTTGGACAAGGCCTGGCAGGTAATAGCTGTTTCCATTTCTGCACAGGCAGGAACATCCATTCTCAGCCTTTACTACTTCAACCAATTCCCAACCTATTTTCTTATTACAAACCTGCTAATCACTTTGCCAGTATACATTATTACCCTTGGAGGTTTTTTAATTCTTAGTATAGCTGCCATATTGCCGGTACATACCTTTATTTATCAATTGCTTGAATACAGCATTGATTTTCTTAACGCACTTGTCAGGTTCATAGAAAGCTTGCCTGGAGGACTTATTGCCCCTATTTACCTATCAGCATTTGAGGCTGTGGCATTAACCCTCCTGCTGATATGTGTCCTTGGTTTTATACTCTACAAAAAATCCTGGCTAATTTATATAAGCCTATGTACCGGTATATGTCTGGCAGTTTACTCCATTTTTATCCACTATAATCATGTCCATCAAAAGGGCATTGTGGTTTATAATATCCCCGGAAGCATAAATCTGGCCCTAATCAAAGGAAATGAGGCACTTATTGTAACCGATGGTGAACCTTCCCGAGTAAAATTTGTCGTCAAAAATCACCTGACAAAGAAGGGGATAAACTATAGGATTATCCAAACAGATGAGTTGCATTCTCAAAAACTTATAAGCTATAGCAGGCCAAACCATAACACAACCCTACTGGCTTGGGAAGGCAGAATAATCGTCCTTTCAACGGATGGCGGACTCCCTGAGAAGGCCCAGAATTACTATGATTACCTGATTTCCCAAAAAGGAGACATCGTTTATAATATCAGTTTTTCAGAAGTCCGGGATCTGCGTAAAAACGGCGCTTTCATAGACTTTTTTTAATCAGCATTTTTATTTTTATCTTGATGGGTAATTGAAAAACTATGGATCTAGTATTATTAGAAAATAAGGATCGCCTGGCGTACATCACGATCAACAGGCCTGAAAAACGTAATGCCCTTAACTTTGAAGTTGTCAAACAACTTAAAGAAAAAATACAGCATGCGGATCAGGATGATTCCGTAAAAGTTATTATTCTTACAGGTGCAGGAGAGGTATTTTGTGCGGGAGCCGATTTAGAGTACCTGCAAACTCTTCAGAAAAACTCTTATGACGAGAACCTGAAAGATTCACTTCACCTTAAAGAATTATTTGAACTGATTTATTTTTTAAAAAAACCAGTAATTGCACAGGTAAACGGCCATGCTATAGCAGGAGGTTGCGGTTTGGTTTCGGTTTGTGATTTTGCTTTCTCTATTCCTGAAGCTAACTTTGGCTATACGGAAGTACGCATAGGCTTTGTCCCTGCCATTGTTTCCTATTTCCTACTTAAGAAGGCAGGAGAACTTAAGGCAAAAGAACTATTATTAACAGGAAAAATTATAGCGGCTGAAGAAGCCATAAATTTCAACCTAATCAATGAAGTGGTAGAGGAAAAAAAACTCAACGATCATGTAGAAAAATTTGCTAACAACCTTTGCACAAACAACTCGGGACAGTCAATGGCAATTACAAAAAAAATGATTGCAGACCTTGGAAATATGAACGTCAGTGATGCGTTAAACTATGCGTCGGAGCAAAATGCCTTTGCCCGGGGAACAGAAGATTGCAAGAAAGGTATAGCAGCATTTCTTAATAAGGAAAAAATCAAATGGTAAAAATGAAAAAGACGATTATTGTGCTTGCGGTGCTTGTGGCACCTTTATTCTTCTTAAATTCTTGTAGAAAAGGGGAAGAAGATCCAGCCATATCACTGCGCTCCAGAGATGCCAGACTTACAGGAAACTGGGTACTTGCCAATTTCTCCGGGACCGCCACTGAAATTGACGATTATGACATGCAAATTTATTTTACTTACAGTTATTCCAATGGAATTCTTACAGAAACCATCATTTCCTCAAGTTTCGGAGACGATCGATGGTCGTATATTTACAATGCCACAATGACCATTAATAAAAATGGGACGATGAATATGAGTGTCACCGACAGGTCCAGTGGACTTACTGAATACATTGAAACAAATGATTCATGGTACTGGCTTGATTCCGGAAAAAACAAATCTAAAGTTCATTTAGGAGCATTCAGAGGCCAGATGGGCATGGGAGAAATGGATGTAGTAAGGCTTACCAACAGGGAACTTATTCTTCGCTCGAGATTTTCGTTAAACTATGCCTCCCCGGTATGGGATGGCCGTATGGATGAGGACCTAACCTATACCTTTGTAAAACAGTAAGGAACAGTTGTAAAAGGAAGAGGCTTCGCTATGAAGCCTCTTCCTTTTTATATTTTAAAAATATTCTTTCATTTTCTGAAAGAAACCTTTGTCGTTTTTACCGGGCTGAGGTTTAAAGTTTGGAGAATCCTGTAAAGCTGCCAATGTTTCCCGCTCTTCTTTGGTAAGGCTCTGAGGGGTCCATACGTTCACATGGATCAATTGATCCCCCATTCCATAACCATTTATCTCCTTAATGCCTTTACCCTTAAGCCGTAATATTTTACCACTTTGCGTACCGGCTTCAATTTTAATTTTAACCTTGCCGTCTATGGTAGGCACTTCCACACTGGTTCCAAGAGCTGCATCAACAAAGCTGATATAAAGGTCATAGATTACATTATTACCATCTCTTTTCAGCTTCTCGTCTTCCTCTTCCTCAATCAGAATAAGAAGATCTCCAGCTACACCACCTTTTGGAGGCACATTGCCTTTACCACTCATGGACAACTGCATTCCCTCGGCAACCCCAGCAGGAATTTTAATATTTATTACTTCTTCCTTCAATACACGCCCTTCACCATGACAGGTAGTACATTTTTGGGTAATCTGCGTCCCTTCTCCATTACATACATGACAAGTAGACGCTGAAACCATCTGTCCCAACATGGTATTGACAACTTTGCGTATCTGTCCGGTACCATTACAGGCAGAACACGATTGTAAAGAAGTACCATTCAAAGCACCATTACCACCGCAAGAATCACAGCTAACATGCCTCTTAACTTTTATTTTCTTTTCTGCACCATGGGCAATTTCATCGAGGGTAAGCTTTAATTTAATCCTCAAATTCGTACCTCTCCTGGTAGAACGGCCTCTTCCACCACCGCCACCACCAAAGAAGCTTTCAAATGGATTACCATTACCAAAAACGTCTCCAAACTGAGAGAAGATGTCTTCCATATTCATTCCACCGCCGCCACCAAAACCGCCACCGACTCCCTGATGGCCATACTGATCATATCGTTGCCTTTTCTCCTGATTACTCAGAACTTCATAAGCTTCAGCCGCTTCCTTGAATTTTTCTTCTGCAGTTGGATCATCAGGATTTTTATCAGGGTGAAACTTAATAGCTATCTTACGATACGCTTTTTTTAGTTCTTCCTGAGTCGCAGATTTTGTAACTCCTAATATTTCGTAATAATCTCTTTTTGCCATGTTTATGCACCAATTACCACTTTAGCAAAGCGAATAACTTTTTCATTTAAATAATATCCTTTTTCTACTTCATCCACTACCTTACCCTTCATATCTTCAGAAGGTGCCGGAATCTTAGTAATAGCCTCATGAACCTCACTGTCAAATTCTTTTCCGACAGACTCCATTGCTTTCAAACCTTTACTTTCCATGACTTTGTGAAACTTATTATGGATCAACAGAATCCCTTCTTTCATCGGATCCTTCTCATCCACACTTTCCACCGATTTTAAAGCCCTTTCAAAATCGTCCATCACGGGAAGCAATGCTGAAATAACATCTTCACCGGCACTTTTAACCAATTCAATCCGCTCTTTGGAGGTTCTTCTCCTGAAATTTTCAAATTCTGAATATAATCTTAAGAATTTGTCTTTCAGCTCCGCATTCTCCCTCTTAAGTTTATCTATCTCAGACTCTTCTTCCTCCTGCTGATCTCCTTCGGTAACAATTTCTTTTTCATCCCCTGAATTTGCATCCGGGTTCATTTCATTTTCTACAGTGTCATTCTGCTTGTTATTATTTTCTTCATTCTCGATCATCATGACTCTAATATTTTATCTTACTAATATTCCATTCAATAAATTTGCCACAAAGAAAATTATGACAATTTGACATACTCTACCCTTCATGCAAGGCTTTCCAAATAACATCCTTAAGTTCATCCACCCCTGATTGTTCAAAGGAAGATAGCAGTACGACAGGCAAATCCTTGGGCAAACCTTTTGTAAGGGTGCTTCGTTCTTCCACAGGTATTACATCGATCTTAGAAATAGCCAAAATTCTTTTCTTATCAAGCAGTTCCGGATTATACTTTTTTAATTCATTTAACAACACCTTATAGTCTTCAGCTATATCTTCACTATCGGCGGCAATCATAAACAGCAGAAGGGAGTTTCGTTCAATGTGTCTAAGAAAGCGTATCCCTAAACCTTTACCTTCGGCGGCACCTTCAATCAAACCTGGTATATCTGCAACAACAAACGATTTGTATTCCCTGTAAGACACAACACCTAAATTAGGCACTATGGTCGTAAAAGGATAATCACCGATTTTAGGCTTTGCAGCCGAAATCTTTGAAAGCAAAGTTGATTTTCCGGCATTAGGAAATCCTACTAAACCAACATCTGCCAACAGTTTTAGTTCCAGTATGATCCAATGTTCTATACCGGGTTCGCCCGGCTGTGCATAATGTGGTGCCTGGTTGGTAGAGTTTTTAAAGTGCTCATTACCCAGCCCTCCCCGTCCTCCGGGCAAGAGGATCTCCTGCTGTCCTTCTTCGGTAATTTCCATTATCACCTCTCCGGTTTCAGCATCTCTGGCAATGGTCCCAACAGGAACTTCCAACACAGCATCGTCGCCCTCAGCGCCTTTTCTCCTGGCAGCCTCACCTTTCCCTCCGGATTCCGCAATGACGTGTTTGCGGTATTTCAAATGCAGTAATGTCCAAAGCTGGCTGTTGCCTTTTAAAATAACATGACCTCCTCTGCCACCATCGCCACCGTCTGGTCCTCCTTTGGGCACATGCTTTTCTCTGCGAAAATGGGCAGAACCTGCCCCTCCGGCTCCTGACCGGCAATTGATTTTCACATAATCAATAAAATTTCCGCCTTCCACTATTATTCTTATTTATGTATAAAAGAAAAAGATACTACCTGAACAGATAGTATATATCGTATGTTGTTGTACTTAAACTCTTGCTTTTAATTTATCAATTACAGTCGATATTTCATCAAAGACCGAATCTATTGATTTCATACCATCAACTTCATGATACCTGTTTTTCTTGGCATAATAATCGGCGACCGGAGCAGTCTTAATATTATATTCAGCAATTCTTTGTCTTATTAAGGCAGGATCCTGGTCATCGGTACGCCCGGAGGTTTTGCTTCTTTCTGCAATTCTTTTTGATAATTCATTTTCATCAACCACCAGAGAAATCATTCCGGCAATTTCCAGATGCATAATATGCAAAATCTGATCAAGCTTTCCGGCCTGCACTACGGTACGTGGAAAACCATCAAAAATAAAGCCTTCGGCCCCTTTCTGTTCCTTAATTTTATTTTCAATCATTCCAATAACTACTTCATCAGGAACGAGTATGCCGCTATCCATGAACTTTTTAGCATCTAATCCCAGGGGAGTTTGAGCTGCTATTTCACTACGAAGCAAATCTCCGGTTGAGAGATGTACAAATTTGTATTTTGCTACCAGTTTCTCACTTTGTGTTCCCTTTCCAGCGCCGGGAGGGCCAAATAAAACTATATTTAACATACGCTTATTTTATTTTAAAAATCAAAAATAATCAATTCGGGAAAATTATCAGCCTTTTAGCCGGTATATATCTTTAAAATTACGACCGAAACCCTCGTAATCAAGCCCATATCCTAAAATAAAATGATTTGGAATGGTATAACCAATGTATTTCATCTCCAAGGGGTGACAAAGGGAATCAGGTTTTAATATAAAACTGGCCAAATTTATGCTCGCAGGCTCTTTTTGATTTAGCTCCTCCAACACCTCCTTCATTGTAAGCCCTGTATCAATAATATCATCCACTACTATGACGTGTTGTCCTTTTACATCTTCTTCCAGTCCAAAGATTTTCTTGACGATACCGGTACTTGCAATACCCTGATAAGACGATACTTTTATAAACGTCAGCCGGCAAGGAACATCCACCTCTTTGAGGAGGTCAGAGGCAAACATAAAACCTCCGTTAAGCACTACTATAAAAAGCGGGTTCAACTCTTTATAATCCTCGGAAATTGCCGCTCCCAATTCCTTGATCCGCTTAGCAATGTTATCACGACTAATAAATATTTCAAATTCTTTATCCTGAACCTTCATGGTATTTAAAGCTTTTTCATCAGAAAATTATACAATGCCACCATACTTTCAATGTCGTTTTTATGCACTTTTTCATCAGGGCTATGGACATTATCTTCCGGAGCTCCTATAAAACACCAGTCAAAAGGATATGGTGATGACTGAAGTTCCTTTCCATCACTTCCTCCGGCGCCTTCTACCTCCAACTGAAAAGGAACATCAGACTCTTTTGCCAGCTTGACAATTTTTTCAATAAATTTCTTTCTTGGTATACTTCTATCCCGCAAGGAAATAGCTACTCCCTGACCCGCTTTAACACCTTCCGTAACCCAGGTTATGTCGGAAATTAAAGCCTGCCGGACACCATACTGTTCAAAGATAATTCTGGCCAAAACCGGCACTGAACCTCCACCATGTTCTTCCCAACAAGAAAATGCGATGATCCCGTTTTCAAGATTTTCAGCAACCTTAAGCGCAGACCATACCCCCAGACGATTATCGAGGTAACACGACTGCACATAGTCAGCAGATTCCCGAAAGTTAAAGTCAAATACCAGTTCGGTGCCCCGTTCAATTTCCCGGTGAAACTCACAAACCAGTTTTTCATCGTCATCTTCCTCAACCACCGATAACTTGCAACGAATTTCGCCTTCAGCATCAGCTCCCCTGAGAACCATGCCGGTTTCCATATGAGGTGAACCTACAGGCACTACCTGATTGTTATACCTGACCGTAAAACCAATCGTATCAATATGGGCAATTATGGCGGTACGTGGCTTGCCAAAGACAAGCAGAACAGCATCCTGGATCTCGTCTCCATGTATGATTTTCGGGACACATTTCCAGGAGGACTGGTTTTCTTCTATGTAAGACAGGATAAAATCTCTTATCCCGCCTTCATTACCGGATGTTCCGGGTATTTGACAAAGCTTTTGCAGTAATTCCATAGAAAATCCTTTGGGGTTATAAACCTGAAATTTATGTAATGGAACATTCTATTACACTTTCCTGGTTAGAGGAACAAAGTAAATTAAACTACAACAAAAACAGTAGTATTACGTTAAATTTTGTATTATTTTTAACTAAAATTTCTCCCATGCCGAAAAGCATTCTTACAATCATATTGATTCTGGGATCAGCAATTAGCCCACTTTTTGCACAGAATGAAAGTAAGGAAATGTTGCTTATGGATGAATCCATCCAGATTGAAGCCACAGATGCTGTAAACCAGTTATACAATTTTAAGTTTGATTCAGCAGAAGCAAAATTTCGGGAGTTTCGTGTAAGATATCCCGAACACCCTATGCCCCATTTCCTGATGGGTCTGAGTACTTGGTGGAAAATACTTCCCAACACGGACGTGACAAAACACGATGAGACATTTCTCGCCTACATGGATTCCTCCTTAACGCTGGCAGAGAAGCTTTATGAAGAAGATAAAAAAAACTATGAAGCTATATTCTTTCTTGCTGCAGCTCACGGGTTTAAGGCTGAACTGCACGGATATCGAAAAAACTATAGAAAAGCTACCTTTTCAGGAAGCAAAGCCCTTTCATTTTTACAAGACATAAGCGAAAACGACTTGTCCCCAGAGTTTTTATATGGAAATGCGATTCTTAATTATTATTCTCAATGGATAAAAGAAGAATATCCCTTATTAAAACCAATCCTGGTTTTTTTCCCAAAAGGCGATAAAGAGCTGGGGATATCCCAATTAAAAGAGGTTGCCTCATTTGCATTTTACACCCGTACCGAGGCACAATATCAGTTAATGAAAATTCATTACCTGGAAGACAAATACAAAGAAGGAATGCCAACCGCCAGGTACCTGGCAACCACCTTCCCTGACAATGGCTATTTTGAGCGATACTACGCCTTATTCGCCTTTAAGACAGGACATATGATTGAGTGTGAATATGCTTCAAAAAATGTGTTAACAAAGCTGGAAGCCGGAATGCCGGGATATGATGAGATAGGCGGAAGATATGCCGGATTTTTTCTGGGCTATATAAACCAACACCTGTATAACAACAAGGAGAAGGCAAAAGAATACTATAAAAAAGCAGTCTATTATGCAGAAAAGATAGATGCCACCAAACAAGGCTATTACTTGTATTCTTTATCGGCCCTGGCAAAATTTGCCCACGATGAGGGCGACCACCTTACTGCCCACAAATATTATAAAACCATAAAGAAGAACACCGGAAAAAGCTATAAAGACTCCGAAATGTACAGGGAGGCCAAGAAAAACTCTAAAAACAGGTATAAGAAGCAGTGGGAGGACTGATTTAATTTCGAATGCTAAATTTTGAATTTTGAATTATTTAAAAAACCATTAAGAAATTAAGAATAGTTAAGGTTTGCGCTCTCTTCACTTTTTACTAGTTATCCAGTTCAATAAAAATGCTTTTTTGAGAAGATTTTTCAATTTTTAAAATTCACCAAAAATAATTCCCCAGACACTAATGATTTTGAATGTATAAGCTTTTAGTCCATAAAGGGCATTACTTTAGAGTCTTTAAACGTGGAAAGCACCACCATTGACTGCATGTTTCCTATTTCTTCAATATCAACCAATTTATCCAAAATAAGGGTCTGGTAGGAAGACATATCTCTGGTAATTACTTTAAGTAAAAAATCCCCTGTACCTGTGATATGGTGACATTCAATTACCTCCTGAACCTTATTAATTTTATCCACGAAAGACATGATCTGATGCTTTTTATGCCCTGAGAGGGAAACCTGGATAAAAATTTTCACCCCTAGACCTATTTTATCAGGATCAAGTTCAGCATGATAACTTTTAATTAGCCCTGAATTTTCCAGTTTACGCACCCTTTCCAGGGTTGGGGCCGGAGACAATCCTATGTCCTGGGCAAGCTGAGAATTGGTTATTTTTGCATTCTGCTGCAGTTTTTCAAGAATAAGGCGGTCGGTGGCGTCGAGTTTCATGGTATTATTTTACACCCTTAAAGATACGATAAAATATGTATTGAGAAAAAGTTAGCAGTACCCTAAAAAGTTTTAAAATCCCTTCTGATAATTATATATTAAAAAAAACTGAATATTGCAGTAATTGCTTTTCCCAAAAAACTTATTCATATTTCCGCAATTCTTATTTCTAACCAGAAAAATTTACAGTGGATTCAGTTTTGATCAACAACCTGTGATTTGTTACTGCCCCTCAAATCTCCTTACTGGATTTTATTCAAAATAAAGTTAACTAAAATTAACTAAAAAATATTTACATTTAAAAATACGTTTAAAAAGTAACTGAACGATTTTATATGTCTTTTAAAGACCTTATTCTAACACCATTTTTTCTTATAATACTTTACATCCTACTTTTTGCATTTAAAAAAAGAATATGCAAAGACCCTAAAATACGTCCTTTCATTATTCCCGCTTTAACTGTAAAAATTGTCGGAGCTATTGCGGTAGGATTTATTTATACGTTCTATTATTCAGGAGGAGACACTACGGCTTATTTTGAACTAGGGAGCAAACATATATGGGAAGCTTTTAAAGATGATTTTATAACTGGACTTAAATTACTCCTTGATTCTGGCGGAACATATCAAAAAGACACCGCAAAATATGCTACAAAAATATTTTATTATTACAACGAATCAACGTATTTCATTGTAAGATTATCCGGTTTTTTTGGCTTATTCTGCTTTCATACTTATACAATAATAGCTATTTTTTTTAGCCTTTATAGCTTTAGCGGACTTTGGGCAATGTACACCATATTATACAGATTGTATCCGCATCTTTATAAAAAGCTAGCCATAGCTGTTTTCTTTCTTCCATCTACCATTTTCTGGGGTTCCGGCTTGCTAAAAGACTCAATTACCATAGGTGCTTTGGGATGGGTATTTTATTGCAGTTATAATATATTTTTTGAAAGAAAAAAACTTATATCTTCTATAATCATTCTTATACTAAGCATCTACGTTTTAAAAGTAATAAAAATATACATATTACTGGCTTTTATACCCGCATTAACAGTCTGGCTTTATTTTTCTTTTGTTGGAAGAATTAAGAATCGTATTGTAAGAACCTTTGCAGCACCAATTCTTTTAATTTTCATAGTAGGCTTTTCTCTTTCTTCTATTAATATATTTGCTACATTTAATACAGATTATACCATTGAGAACTTAGTAAGTACATCACTACGAACCTCAAGCTATATCGCTTACGTAAGCAAGGCAACTGACGGATCTTACTATGATTTAGGTGAATTTGAGGCCACCCCATTAGGAATGCTTTCTGTCGCTCACAAAGCTATAAATGTAAGCTTGTTCAGACCTTATCCATGGGAAATTAAAAATATTCTTATGGCCTTTTCCTCATTAGAAAGTTCGACTTTATTATTAATCACCATATATTTAATCTTTTTTAAACAAAAATTTTACAATTTAATGGTGATTTTAAAGAATGATCATTTTGTAAAATTCGCATTGGTTTTTGTGATAATATTTGGATTTGCAGTTGGAATTTCAACTTTTAATTTCGGTTCCCTTGTAAGGTACAAAATACCATTATTACCTTTCTATGGCAGTTTGTTATTTATTCTATCCTCTACCAATATAAGTTATCTAAAAAGTAAATCTATAATTCGATGATATTTATCCTTATTAGCATTTACTGAAAATATTTTTTCAACTCTTTCTCTGGCTGATGTCCCTATACTTCGCCTTAGATCAACATTTTCAATAAGTTGTACCAAATAAAAATTCCAATCTTGTGCATTATTAGCCAGAAATCCAGATTTCCCT
Organism: Cytophagaceae bacterium; assembly: GCA_046313675.1. GTDB lineage: Bacteria > Bacteroidota > Bacteroidia > Cytophagales > Cytophagaceae > JBKBXU01. The sequence goes on along the minus strand of JBKBXU010000017.1, from coordinate 5,562 downwards.
TGTTCAATTACCCTAAAATTTGCACCAATTGCAGTAGCAATAGTAGGTATACCTAACCCCATATACTGCAATGCTTTTAATCCACTCTTCCCATAAACCCACGGATCATTGGGAAGAGGATATAGTCCAATGTCAATTTCCTGAAGATCTTTGACTTCCGTTTCATCTTTCCAGGGAATTACTATAGCGTTAATTTTTTTAAATCTAAAATTAGGGTCACCTATAACTTTTATCTTAATGTTATATAGTTGAGATATTTCATAAAGAACATCTTCTATGAGTAGAAGATACTTAGAGGTGCTGTGGCTTCCGCTCCATCCTAAAATCAAAGGGTGATCATTACGATACTTATTTACAGGGATGTATTTATCGGTATCTATGGTAGAAGAAATATCCGTAACATTGGGATTCAGATCTTTTGCAATTTCAAAGAGTTTAGGAGTGCAGACTATAACATGTTTTGCTTTTTTCATCAGATATTTCATCTTTCCTGTACCCTTTAAAGGCGAGATAAATTTGTTTACCTTGCTCGTATTTCCTAAAAAAACCAAATCATCTATATCATAAATGAAGTTATCCCCTAAAATTTTACTATATATAAATTCAAAAATTGGTGGACCAAAAGGAGTAACCCATAGGAAAATATAAACACCATCATACTGACGAAGCCGAAAAGCATCATAAATCCTCTTCAAATAACCCCAAACTGTCCATAAAAATTTTTGAATATAATGCCCTTTTTTATAGACTACATTCCAAAAAGACATGGTCATAAAAGGAGAAACTTCTATTTCAATTCCTTTTTCTCTGAAATATGAAAAATATTGTTCATATTTCAACCTCTGCCCCGGAGCAACATTTTCCGGATGAGGACATATGATAAGTATTTTTTTATTTCTTTTTTCCGACTGCATGCCAGTAAGGTTCATTATCAGAGAATCTTATATCTGTTAACCCCGCTTCTTTTAACATAAGTTCAATCTGTTTCTTTGAAAATCTATGTTCTATAGGAGTACCAAATCTATCTAGAGAATCATTCCTGATCACGGTAAAACTTTTATCTCTGTAATAAGAAAGGGGAATAAATTTAACTATTCCTCGTGTAAGGGAAAATTTATTTAAAAATTTAGCCAAAGATATAAAAGGTAAATATAGCAATATGGCTAACAAATCACTAAAAGCTCTTTTTATGGTTTTAGGAAGTGAGGAGACAACAAACCTGATAATATTTGAAAAATAAAATATACCCTTAAAAAAGACCGATCGGTTATCTAAATTGTAATAAAGATAAACCATAAAACGCCCTCCCGGTTTTACCTTTTCAACACATTTTTTAATTCCTGCTTTAGTATCAGGAATATGGTGTAAGACTCCAAGACTAAAAACCAGATCGAAGCTACCATCTTCAAAAGGTATGTGATCAACCTCTGCTTGCGTTATCCTTACGTTTTTTTTATCCTTCAGCATATGAGATGCCTGAACCACCGCTGAACTAGGATCTATTGCCTCTACAAAACCTACTTTGTCAGAAATATATCTTGTCCACCTGCCTGTTCCACAACCCACATCTAATACATACGAATTTTCATCTATAATTCGATCATCTATAATATCGAAATACTGATCTCCTATTCTTTTTATTTCCTTTTCCTCAAAAGAACTAAATATAGCCCATTCATCGCCAAAGCTTTCCACAGTTTTCCAATCGATGTTATTGTCGACCGAACTTTTTTTATCTTTTTCTATGAATGATTTTATAGAATGATGCTCTGTTACAATAGTGTTTTGAGGAACTCCCTGATAGCTTTTCATTATACTTTTCTTGTTCTAAATACTAACTATAATTCTTTTCCGGTTGCTATAACCCCTAATAATTCCCGGTTTCCTAATAAATCAAGAAAATCTGAAACGAATTCTTTAAGTTTTGTAACATTACTTCTTTTTTGATATTTATACCCTCTATCTTTGCCTGAAAAAGTCTTAAACTCTAATATTTCAAATCCACTTTTATGTAATACATAAGCCATGGATGATTTTGTATAGCCATATTTATGAAAAGGAGGATGCAAAGGAGATAACCTTGAAGACCACTTAAGACCCTTCAGACGAAAATAAATATCTGCGAGCTTCAACATTAAAGTACCCGTATTGGGAACTTCTACATAAATTATTCCATCCGGTTTCAAAAAAGATTTAATGAGGCGAAGTAATTTTTCTGGCTCATCCACGTGCTCAAGTACATGATTCAATGTTATTAAATCAAAAGAACTTTTCTGAAAAGATTCTTCTCCAAGAAAGCCCTTTACAATGTTAATACTATACACCTGCTTGGCATAAAGACAAAATTTTCCAGATGGTTCTACACCAAAAACGTCCCATTTTTGATCTTTCGCTTTATTTAAAAATTCTCCTTTCCCTGCACCTATATCAAGGAGTTTTCCTCCTCTTTTAAAACCGGAAATAAAGGAAAGTCTTTGTTCAAACATTTCAGTAATACCAGATAAATTAACAGCCTGGTATCGCTGTGGATCATCATAATATTCTTTTTCAAGAAACTCCAGGCCATATATCTGAGGATTTGTATAGATAAAACCACATTTTTTACATTGAACAACATTTGTCCATACATGAGGTTCTGCTTTTGGATCAGCTCCAAAATATTCCCTATTCCCCCTGGTACCTAAAATTGAAAAGGCCTCTGAAGAACATAGAGGACACGGAATTTCAACTTTTTTATATTCACAGTTATCTGGCATCAGATAATAGGTTTCTATAAATTAAATAATATCTCTCTATTCCATTTTCTAATGAAAAATAATCATTTGCTACATACAAGCATCTATCCATAAGCTCCTTTTTATTTTCTTTTATTAAATATTTAACGCTTTCAATAGAAGTTTTGAAAGAGGCTGGATTAAACTCTTTAATGATGCAGCCAATTTTATGTTTTTCAAGTAAATAATCAACATCGCCAATAGAATGGCCTGTTATAATAGGAATCCCTGCTGCGAGCATTTCACCCATTTTAGTCGGAGATGAGGATTTTTTTGCATAAACCGGAGGTATAAAGAAAAACCCTATATCAGCATCTTGAAGAGCATCAGGTATTTCCTTGTGAGATATGGAACCTATAAAAAATCTATTTCTATCGAATTTCTCTTCATCCACAAATTTTTCAAAATCCTCTATACCCCAATTTATGATCATTCTGAAAAAAGAACCAGGATAGTTTTTATATGCATACCTTACAAATCCAGTTATTTCTTTATACGAATGCCATGGCCCAATAGAACCAATATAAAGAAAAGTAATTTTATCGTCAATAAAATCTTTATTGATCCTGCTGTTAAATGTCTTATTATAAAAAGTAGTATTAGAACAGGTAGTAATATGATGGATTTTACCAGAGGCTTCTTCTGACATATATGGCCACGTCTTCATTTCTTCTATTGCATTTACAGTTAAAGAAATAGTGGCATCCGCATTAAGCAGGAATTGCTTTTCCAGCCATTTAAAAAACTTATATAGAAACCTATTCTTAAAGATACCTCCTTCGATCCTTTCATCAGCCCAAAAACCTCGCATATCGAAGATAAATTTGGTACCATAAAGTTTCTTAAAAATCAATCCCAAAATTGAAGATATATAACTCCTGCAGTGAATGAGTTTAATTTTTTTCCTTGGTATAAAAACTAAAAGAAATAAGAATCCCCTAAAAAGATCATATAATGTTGCCAAAACGGAAAATTTTTTATGATACATCATGGGCTTCCACTTAATATCACTTTCCTCTAATTGTTTTTTTATTTTCCTTCCAAAAGCCTTGTAGCGATCAGGTTTTTCATAGCTAAGAACCGTAAATTTATATCCTTTTTTAGTTAAACCTTCAACATACGGAATAACCTGTGACTGCCCCAGGGGATCAGTCATTCCGTCATAGGAAATATATAAAACATTTTCATTCATGCTTTTTACTATTTTTCAGAAACCATGATTGCAAAACAATCGCAAGCCAAACCCTATTGAACAAATAATCTTCTCCATTTTCAAACCTGTACAGAAGCTTATCTATATAACTCTGTTGTAAAATATTAACTTCCGATATTTTTTCTTTACTAAGAAAGTCATTTATCAAATAATGCATTTCTCCTTTTAGCCATCTTGCCAAAGGTATAGAAAATCCCCACTTAGGTCTTTCAAAATAGCGTTCCGGTACATAATCACACAGAACCTGCTTTAATAAATATTTTGAAGAGCCTCCTTTTTTTTTAAGTTGGGAAGAAAGGTTTAATGAAAATTCTATAATCCTATAATCCAAGAGTGGTTCTCTTGCTTCTAACGAACATAGCATACTAGCCCTATCAACCTTTACCAAAAGATCATCCTGAAGGTAATAATTTAAATCAAAAAGTGACTGAATTTCAGAAAACTTCAATTTCCTATTAAACTGTGAAGCATTAAATTCAATAGACGCATCATTTGCAAATTCAGGCACTAATAGATTTACAAGTTCTTTCTGCTTATAATAATATTGTTCCTGGGAGTAAATATGGCTTTGAAAATTTCCATCATTAATATCCAATAAATCTCCAATGCGTTTAAACCTGCTTGTCCCGAATTTCTTCAATAAATAAGCTGTCGGATGAGCAAATGGACGAATGATATTGTTTGAAAGAATTTCTGCCCATTTATATGCTCCATAACCCATAAAGGCCTCATCTCCCCCATCACCTGTTAATACGACCTTCACTTCCTGTCTTGCCATCTTTGAAACCAGATAAGTAGGCAATGCTGAAGTGTCTGCGAATGGTTCGTCAAAATGATCCATTACATGAAGTAAATTTTCCTGAGCATCTTTTTCTGACAAGATATATTCATGATGATCGGTTTTTAAATAACTGGCTATCTTACGTGCATACTCCGATTCATTAAATTTGGATTCTTTAAAACCTATAGAAAAGGTTTTTATGGGATTAGAAGTGTTTTTTTGCGCAATCGCAGTTACAAGACTGGAGTCGATTCCCCCGCTAAGAAATGCTCCCACGGGAACATCACTTACCAACCGCAGGCGTACAGAGTCCTCAAGCAAATCTTTTAATTGTTCTTTAGATGAATCATAAGATTTTTCGACTCGTTCGGATATTTTATCTTCCGCTCTCCAATAGGTAAAAAAATTAATATTATTTTCAAAAACTTCAGCGTAAGAACCTGAAGGAAATTTATTAATCTCGTTATATATGGTAAAAGGATGAGGAATGAATCCCAAATGCATAAATAGATTAACTGCCTTCTTATTTATTGTTAAAAATTCTAAAAGAAATTTATTATTTATAAGTCCTTTTAACTCTGAAGAAAAATGAACCCCATAATTATTTCTTAAATAAAACAGAGGTTTTACCCCAAGTCTATCTCTGTATAAATAAATTTTATTCTGGTTAATATCATAAATAGCAAAAGTGAACATTCCATTAAGTTCAGAAACAAACTCTGGACCTAACTTTATGAATAGTGCAAGAATCAATTCAGTATCTCCAGAGGTTCTGGTAGTTACCTGAAATTTTT
>JBKBXU010000016.1:0-27853 GCA_046313675.1 Cytophagaceae bacterium | reverse complement strand
CTTTGGGGAGCTTTTTACTTAAAGGTTGAAGGCTTGCCAAGCATGTACTTTGGTGGTGATTCAGGTTATGACGACCATTTTAAAGAGGTTCCTATGCTTTTGGGTAAGCCAGATGTATGTTTTTTGGGTGTGGGAGCCTACAAACCCGAATGGTTTATGTCTCCGAATCACAGTTCGCCCGAGGATGCGGTTCAGGCTTTTCATGACCTGAAAGGGAGTATTATGATTCCTATGCATTACGGAACCTTTGATTTGAGCGACGAACCTCCCGGAGAGCCGTTTAGAATACTCAATAAAATGAAAGAGAATGGTTTGATAAACGGAGAATTAAAAATGCCCGGAATTGGTGAATCTGTAACGGTGTAAATTGTTTAGTTTTATTTTGTTTCGTTATTTAAACAAGCGTAAGGATTATTTGTAGAATAAATTGTCTTATTATTATAATATTAGTGTTTTGTATTGGAAAAACACTAATTTGTTTGAGTAAACCTTGATTCTTGAAGTATTTTTTCATAATATTTGACCTTGAAAGATATTGATCTTTCGATTAATTAATCACTTTTTAACTAAACCTTTTTACAAAATGAAAAAATTATTATTTGTTGCAGTAATCGCTGTTTTTTCTCTTGCATCTTGCAAAAAAGATCATACTTGTACATGTGATCATAATGGAACAAAGCACACATATCAATTCCCTAAAACTTCAAGCAAAGATGCTAAGGCATCATGTGATGCTTTAGCAGCAGGTGGTTCTGCTTGCACCCTAGACTAAGTTTATTTTTAAAAATTTGTTAAAAAACCGGGCCTAGTCCGGTTTTTTTGTTTAAAAGGAACTTTTATTTGTTTCCAAATACTTAAATTAGCAGTAAAATTCAAAGGTTTATGAAATGGTTTCTGAGGGTTTTGTCATCTCTGACCGGTCTGGTGTTTATAGTATCAGCGGTTTCAAAACTTTACCCAATAGAGTTTTTTGAACTAAGCTTTGTAGAGTCTAATCTTGCCAACTGGACATTAGCCCCATTTTATTCGCGACTGCTTATAGGCCTGGAGTTTTTTGCCGGACTATTATTGCTCATTAACATTAATCCTAAAAGACTCGTTTATAGCTCGGTCATTGGCCTGCTTGTCCTTTTTTCAGGCTTTTTAGTAATTCAGATCATACTTCAGGGCAATACAGGAAATTGCGGTTGCTTCGGTGAATGGTTTAAAATGACACCACTACATGGCATCCTGAAGAATGTTTTTCTTATAGGCGTTCTCCTTGTCCTCCATTATTTTCATTCAGGGTTCCAACTTCCTTATCAAAAGATTTTAATTCCTGGTTTTTTAATAGCTACATTTTCTTTACCGTTTATTTTAAATCCGGTTAACCTCTCAAAATCACTTCACAATGGAGAGGATGTTATAGGTTATAAATTGGATCTTGATATATTATATAATCATGAAGTTAACCTGCCACCCAAAGCAGAACTGCGTAAAGGTAAATGGGTATTGGCTTACCTGAGCCTTACATGTTCACATTGTAAAATTGCTGCGTATAAACTTCAGGTAATGCAAAAGAAAAACCCGGAGCTGCCAATCTATTTTATTTTAAATGGTAAGAAAGAAGGACTGGCACAGTTTTATGAAGAAACCAAGTCGGATAAAGTTCCTTTTAGTATGTTTATTGGAGCTAATGAATTCATTAAAATGAGCGGCCCAAGCCTTCCTGCTATTTACCTGATAGAAGATCAGGTGGTGAAGGGGAAAGCCAATTTGTATTTCTTAGATCAGGGTTTGATAGAGGATTGGTTGCGAGAGGAGTAGCTTGATCAGAAATATCGAGGTTTTATATATTGGTAACTTAACTTTTTAGCTGGTCTGTGTGTCACAGACCAGGGAATTGGCAGTGGTAATTTTGAAGTTTCCCATGGCAGATTGCTTCCGTGGTTTGTGGCGCACCAACCACCTGCATTGCGTTGGCTATTGGTGATTAATGATACAATGATCATTTGGTGATTGATTGATCTGGTATGGTCTATCGATGGCATTTTATGATTGTTATATGATAATTTATTTCATGATATACCTGCCAGTGTTTGATAGAGGATTGGTTGCGAGAGGAGTAGTTTGATTAGAAATTATCGAGGTATTTTATGTATAAAAAAAGGACAATGATGAATCATTGTCCTTTTTGGTAACTTACTCTCCCTGCCCGAGGGAGAAAGAAATTTTCCCATCAAACCGGCAAAGGTTTTCTGTTTTTATTATATCAAGTTTCTTTTCAATGAGTATTTTTGATAATGCCAACACATCTTCATAGGAGCCTTCCTGATCCATGGTTTTGGATGTAAACCTACAGCGCCAGTGGTCGGTGCAGAAGGTTTCAGGATGGCCTTCAGGATAAACCTTAATCCCTCTATTGGTAATCATTTTAAGCTTGAATGGTCCGGAACTAATATCTTTTATAAGTTCACCAAGCTCATCAGGGTTTTTGTCTTTACCGGTCCAATCCAGAAAGATGTCTACCCCTACCAACTCTTTCTTTGCTTTAACCTGTGAGAGGTTTTCTTTAATAGTTATTCTGGTATTGGTATAAGTCACCGGGTCGAACTTTTCAGGTTTTTTCCCTAATCGTTCGATCAGGGCATCTCCAAACTCTTTTGTTCCTACTTTTTTAGTTGATAAACCTTCTTTGTAAATATCTCCTGTATGAATGCCATCTTCCAACGTCTTTAACCAGGCATTATGGATTTTCTCGGCAATATCTGCCTGGCCAATGTATACAAGCATCTGTATTGCTCCTAATATCAAACCTGAAGGATTGGCGATGCCTTGTCCGGCAATCGGTGGTGCCGAACCATGAATGGCTTCGAACATAGCGTAATCTGATCCTATATTGGCTGATCCTCCCAAGCCTACCGAGCCAGAAACCTGGGCGGCTATATCGGAGATTATGTCGCCATAAAGATTTAACGTTACTATCACGTCAAATTCTTCCGGGCTATCTGCGATTTTGGCTGACCCTATATCAATTATCCAATGGTCTTTTTCAATATCGGGATACTCTGCGCCAATTTCATCAAAGATTTTATGAAACAATCCATCGGTAAGTTTCATAATGTTGTCTTTTGTGAAGCAGGTAACTTTTTTTCTATTGTACGCTTTGGCATATTCAAAAGCAAAGCGAATGATTTTTTCAGTTCCCGGTTTGGAAATAAGTTTCAGACATTGCGTTACTTCATTTGTTTGCTGATGTTCAATCCCCGCATATAAATCTTCCTCATTTTCCCTTATAATAACCATGTCCATTTTAGGGTGCTTGGTTTTAACATAAGGGTGATAAGAGTTTACAGGCCTTACATTGGCAAATAAGCCTAAGGTTTTACGGGTTGTAACATTAAGGCTTTTGTATCCACCGCCCTGTGGAGTCGTAATAGGGCCTTTTAAAAATACTTTATTTTCGCGAAGTGAATCCCAGGCGTCCGGGGAAATTCCAGAAGTGTATCCTTTATGGAACATCTTTTCTCCAATCTCTATCACATCGTATTCCAAAGAAGCTCCTGATTTTTCCAGAATATCCAGTGTTACTTTCATGATTTCCGGACCTATTCCATCTCCGTAAGCTACTGTAATTTTTCTTTTAGTGGTCATATAAAAAAAGAGTTATATATTAAAAGTAAGACTTTGCAATGCCAAAATAGTAATAAAAATGAGGAATTTACTATAATAAACCTATTTTATTGTAATCCTGTTATGCGTTCAATGCAAAAATTGAGCCTGATTTTTTGAACAATTATTTAAAAGGTCAGTGCCATGCATTTGCAGGAAATGTTATTTTTTTTCCATTAAACTCTTAATTGAAAATAATTCATCTCTCAGACGCGCCGCTTCAATAAAATCAAGCTCTTTGGCCGCTTTTTCCATTTGCTTCTGAGTTTTAGTCACCATTTTTGTTAATTCTTCTTTGCTCATATACGCCATTACAGGATCTGCAGCAAGTGAACTTTCTTCGGGTTCGGTATAATATTTTTTTATGACTTTTTTCGAGTCGGCCACTTTCGTCTGACCCATTATGGACTCAGTCGATTTTAGAACGGTGGTAGGAGTGATGTTGTGTTTTTCATTATATTCCTGCTGAATAGCTCTTCTTCGGTTAGTTTCTTCGATGGCATTTTCCATTGATTCAGTCATTTTATCAGCATACATTAAAACCTTCCCGTTAGAGTTTCTTGCGGCACGGCCTATAGTTTGTATCAAGGAACGGACGTTACGCAGGAATCCTTCTTTGTCCGCATCCATTATGGCGACAAGGGAGACCTCAGGTAAATCCAATCCTTCTCTGAGTAAATTTACCCCAACCAGAACATCAAATACTCCTAATCTCAGTTCTCTTAATATTTCAACCCGGTCAAGGGTTTTAACCTCTGAATGTATGTACCTTGTTTTTATATTTAAGCGATCAAGGTACTTCGTCAGTTCCTCGGCCATTCTTTTTGTGAGGGTAGTAATGAGGACTCTTTCCTTTGCTCTTATTCGCTCATCAATTTCCTCAATCAAATCATCAATCTGGTTTTTGCTTGGCCTTACTTCTATAACAGGGTCAAGCAGTCCGGTCGGACGAATAATTTGTTCCACAATGACGCCTTCTGAGCGCCGCAGTTCATAATCACCCGGTGTGGCACTAACAAATATTACCTGGTTAATAATGTCTTCAAATTCATTGAAGGTCAAAGGGCGATTGTCCAGAGCGGATGGCAGTCGGAAGCCATAATCTACCAGGGAAGTCTTTCTCGAGCGGTCACCTCCCCACATAGCTTTTACCTGTGGTAAGGTAACATGACTTTCATCAATTACCATTAGATAGTCGTCCGGAAAGTAATCCAAAAGGCAGAAAGGTCTGGAACCGGGGTTACGCCGGTCAAAATACCGAGAATAGTTTTCTATGCCCGAGCAGTAGCCAAGTTCGCGCATCATTTCCATATCAAACTCTGTTCGTTCCTGAACACGTTTAGCTTCCAGGTAGCGCTGTTCGCTTTCAAAAAGGCTTATCTGAGCAACCAGATCATTCTGGATTTCTTTAATTGCCGTATGTAATAAATCTTTTCCTGTTACAAAAAGATTTGCCGGATATATTACAACAAACTTTTCATCGGATATCTTTTTTCCGTTTTCCGGTTCTATCCTTTGCAAGGCTTCAATTTCATCACCCCAGAAATATACCCGATAGGCATAATCTGCATAGGCCGGGAAAATATCTACCGTGTCACCTGTTACCCTGAAGGTACCCCTTTTAAACTCTCCTGTTGTACGATTGTAAAGTATGTTGACCAGAGAGTATAAAAACTGGTTTCGGCTGACCACATCGCCCTGTGAAACTTCTACAATGTTCTTTTTAAACTCAACCGGGTTTCCTATACCATAAATACAGGAAACAGAAGCAACTACGATGACATCTTTGCGCCCGCTCATTAAAGCAGAGGTGGCTCTAAGTCGTAATTTTTCAATTTCTTCATTAATAGAAAGATCTTTTTCGATATAAAGATTACTTGAGGCCAGGTAAGCTTCGGGTTGGTAGTAATCATAGTAGGATATAAAATACTCTACAAGATTGTCAGGGAAAAATTGTTTGAACTCTCCATAAAGTTGGGCTGCCAGTGTTTTATTATGGCTTAGTACAAGGGTAGGTTTTTGAATTTGATTCACCACATTAGCTACGGTAAAAGTTTTACCCGAGCCAGTTACACCTAACAAGGTTTGAGCAGTTTCTCCTTTATTTATACCTTCTACCAGATTCTCAATAGCTTTTGGTTGGTCACCGGTAGGTGAGTATTCTGACGTAATTTTAAAATCCATAAACTAAAAATAAACTAAATGACTAGGAATTCCATATCTCCCAGGCCTTTTCAGCCTGTAGATACAACATCTCCAAACCGTTTTTAGTTTGAGCTCCGGCTGCTTTTCCTCTTTGCATGAAAAGTGTTTCTTCCGGATTATAGACCAAATCAAAAAGATAATGGTCTGAAGTTAGAAAATTATACGGGATGTCAGGGCAAGAGTCGGTCTTGGGATACATCCCAAGAGGCGTAGTATTAATGATGATTTGGTAATCTCTGATAAGAGATTCATCAATATCACTATAAGTAATACCCTTATCAGCTTTTCTGCTGACGGTAAGATAAGGTATGCCTAAATCATCAAGTGCCGCACAGACAGCTTTGGATGCACCTCCACTGCCAAGAATAAGTGACTTATACCTAGGGTCAACTTTTTGTATAAGTTTTAAAAGTGAGACTTTAAATCCGTAGTAATCAGAATTGTACCCTTTGAGTATTTTTCCTTTTTCAACTTTGATGACGTTGACAGCATTTATATTTTTTACTGGTTCATCCAGTTCATCCAGATATGGTATGATGGCTTCTTTGTAAGGAATGGTAACGTTTAGTCCACACAAATCCGGATTGTTTTTTAAAACTTCCGGAAACTCCGAAATGTCTTTGAGCTCAAAGAGTTCGTAACGGGCATCAGTAATGTTCTCCTTGTCAAATTTTTCTGTAAAATATTTTTTAGAAAAAGAATGCGTTAGAGGATATCCTATTAAGCCAAAAAGTCTCATGCCTTAGTTTCTTTACGCATAGATAAGGATCCGAGCAGGTACACGGCAACAAAACCAATAATGGCCAAAGCGACCGCTCCAATAAAATAAGGTTCTTGTCCTGTTATTTCTTTAAAATCAAAGGGTGAAACGTTTCTTTGTATAAGAGGTTTTATATTTCCATGTCTATCCGTAAAGGTTTCGATGGTTTCTTTCCATGGCCAGACTTTATTGAGCGAGCCCAACATAAATCCTGTTAAAATGGCAATGGTTATATTATGATAATTATTTAATAAATGTTTTAAAACCCTGGCAAAGGTTAACAAGCCTGCAATACAGCCTGCACCAAAAGTCAGAATAACACTTATATTGAATTCTTTAAGGGAATTTAGTATGTATTCATACTTACCCAGAATCAGCAAGATAAAGCTTCCGGATATTCCCGGTAAAATCATTGCACATATAGCCAATGCACCTGAAAAGAAAATAAAATACAAAGCTTCAGGAGTTTGGGTAGGGGTGGCTGTTGTGATGTAAAATGCCCCTATTGTACCAATTATTCCTGCTAGAACCACCCCTACGTGCCATTTCTTAATTTGTGGTAGTATTAAAAATACAGAACCTAAGATAAGTCCAAAGAAGAATGACCATAAAAGAACAGCGTGGTTTTCAAGGAGGTATAGAACAATTCTTGAAAGTGACACAATACTGAGGAATATTCCCGATATTAATATTAACAGGAAATTTCCATTGATGTATTGCCATAGTTCTTTGATTTTAAACCCGGACAATAGTTTAATGGCATGGGTATCAATGGAATTAATAGAGGCTAACAGTTTCTCATAAATTCCGGAAATAAAAGCGATGGTACCACCGGAAACCCCCGGCACCACATCGGCTGCACCCATTGCCATTCCTTTTAAGAATAAGCTGATGTTTTTCTTAAGGTTCAAAATGCTTATTTTTTATCCAAAAAATGGTCAAATGTGTCGCTTCTCAATCCTAGTCGAAGAGTTTCCAAAGGGATAACTTCATTAGGAGAAATATTCCCCAAGTTCACATTGGCGCCCAAAAGTTTAATAAACCAAACCTGTTGTTCTCTTTGAGGAGCTTCCCAAATGATTTTTTCAAATGGAATCTGAGTTAGAATTTCTTCTACCAGGCCGGAGCGAACTTCTCCGCTTGATCTGAATAAACCTACATTACCACCTTCACGGGCCTCACCTATTACTTTCCAAGCTCCAGCATCAAGTTCTGCCTGCATAAGCTTTATCCATTTATAAGGAGGTATTATCTTTTCTACATCTTTAGAACCTACTTCTGAAAGAACAGTGACATGTTCTGCAAGTTTGCTGATGTATTTACACTTTTCTTCGTGATCCAGTTCTATGGATCCGTCTGAAACTTCTGCAAAAGTCATTTGATATTTATCAATAAGGCGCAGATAATCTTCAAACTGCCCTCTGATGATAAAGGCTTCGAATAAGGTCCCGCCAAAATAGGTTGGAATGCCTGCGCTTCTGAAAACATCCAGTTTTGTACCCAGGTTGGGAGTTACAAAAGACGTGGCCCAGCCAAGTTTTACCAGATCTATAAAGTGGCCGGAGACTTCTATCAGGTTTTCTACTTCTCTGATACTTAAGCCTTTGTCCATTACCATGGTGCTTCCTGAGTCACGTGGCTTGGTCGTTCTTTCAGGTATTTGATTAAGTGAAAAATTATTATACATCTTATTTGCGATACTGTTCGATAATTTTGTGTAAAGCCTTTTGTGTTTCTAATTCCGGGAAAAAGTCATACAAAAGGGTATGTTTTTCAAAGTCCAAAATTAATGCATTTTCTAAATAAATAAAGGCTTCTTTATAATTACCTGCAATAATAAGATATGCGGCGGCTCGATAATACAATTCTGCACCCTCAGTAAATTCATTAATAGCGTCTACAAGGATCTCAAGGGCCTTTTCGGTGTCTCCTTGTTCATAAAAAACAAATGACCAGTTTAGCCATGCATCCATATTTTGTGGATCAAGGTTTATAACCTCTTCATAAGCTTCCAGACAAGATATTACATTTCCGGTATGATATTCAGATTCAGCCTTTCCCATCCAGTACTCAGCATTTTCATTGTCTATCTTTAATGCTTTTTTAAAATAATGGATTGCTTCAAAGAATTTTTCAGTTTCCATCAAAGCTTTCCCTATCCCGGACCAGGCATCATCGCAATATGGATCCAGTTGAGTTGCTTTTTTATAGTTTTCAATAACCTTAGGCCAATCTTTTAATTTTTCGTAACATGAGGCAATGCTGCAATAAATCTCAGCACTGGGGTCTTCATGCTCAAGGGTTAGTGAATATGATTCGATCGCTTTGTCAAGCAATCCCATATTTACATAGCAATTTCCCATATTGCAGTAAGCTGATGAGAAATCTTCATTTATGGCTACGGCATATTCATAAGCAGAAATGGCATCTTCAAACCTTCCGAGTTTGAAATATACGATTCCCATATTATACCATGCGTAATAGGAGAAGGGATCTGCGTCTATAAATTTTTGGTAATACGCAAGACTCTGCTCCATTTTGCCTGTAAGGTCAAGGCAATAAGCTAATTCATAAATAACATCTTCATTATTGAAGTTGAAATCCAGCGCTTTTTTATATTCTTCTATGGCTTTGTCAAATTCAGAAGCATCCTGATAAGCCATTCCCAAGGCATAATAAATCTGATCTTTCTCTTCGAACATGTTTAATGCATCTTCAAGAATGCTCAAAGCAGATTTAAGGTCATTTAGCTGAGAATAAATGTTTGCTTTCAGTATGGTTAAATCCAGGTCGTAAGGTTGGTATAAAGAAGCCTGATTTACCAAATCCAAAGCTTCCTGAAAATCTTGCTTTCTGAGCAAAAGATTGGCTTTTTCTACCATTAATTCGACTGAATAAGGATAAAGATTCAAAGCATGGTCACAAGCTTTAAGAGCTTTTTTAAATTTGCCATCTTCGATATAATGATTTATGATGGATTCATAAGTGTTCAGGTCAAAAAAGCAACTTCCACCGTTTTTAAGCATTTGCTCAAATTTTCTAACGGATTCCCTTTCTTCAGCGCTTTTGTTTGAATCTCTACTCATATTAAATAATTCTTAAAGTATGATACGTATTAAAGTTAAGAAATGATTAGATAAAAGATAGCAGGAAAAGAATTATTTTCTTACCTGCGGGCATATTTGCCCTTCAGCTCCTGGCAGGACCAGTTGATCGTATCTTCTATAGTCCTAAAGCCAACGCCCAGTGTTTCTCTTATTTTTAAATTATTAAAGAGTACTTCCTTTCGGGAGTTTCTAGCCGTTTCTTTGGTTATCAACGGAGAAGATCCTGTAATCTTACTTTTTATAGCTTCCAGCCTCCATGCTACTTCAGCTATAAAAGTATTAATTTTATATTTTGGCGGACGTACATCTAAATGATAAGCAACTGTATTGAAAAAGTCTTTATACGAAACGCTCCCCGCATTTAAGATAAATCTTTCGCCTTTTATGTCTGTTAAATTCATGAGTTGAATAATTATGGAAGTAACATCTCTGATGTCGATAAAATTCATTTTCCCTTCAGTGAAAAATAAATTTTCTTCCCAGACATATTTAAATAATCTGGAGCTGCTTTTTTCCCAATTACCAGGCCCCAAGATAATGCTGGGGTTAACGATAAAGGCATTCAGGCCTTCTTCAATACCTCTATATACCTCAAGTTCTGAAAGATATTTTGAATAGCCATAGTTTGAGGCGTTTGCCAGAATAAATTCCGAAGTTTCGTCTATATTTTTAGAATCTTTTTTTTCACCCAAAGCCGCTACAGAACTTACATGACAGAAATTTTTGATTGAATTTTTTAATGATGCGTTTACAATATTGGCTGTTCCTTCGACATTTATGCGGAACATTAATTCTTTGTCTTTGGGGGCAAAAGAAATTACCGCTGCTGAATGAATTACGTAATCTATTCCTTTAAGAGCTTCGTCCAGGAGGCTTACATCACTTATATCACCTTCAATCCAATCTATTTGCTCCTGAATATCTCTGAGTAGGGATAAATCACAGTCTTTTCTTTTAAGAGCTCTTACTTTTTCTCCTTTCTGAAGTAGGTCTCGGGCAATATAGCTACCTACCAATCCATTGCATCCGGTAATAAAAAACATTAAAGAAGTTCGTTGTTCAAAAGTGGCAAATCTAAAAGTTTATTATAGTATTTGTTCGAAATTGTCTTTTTAAACGCATGCATATGTCTGATGCCGTGACAATCAGTTCCAACAAAATTTACCATATTATTGTCAACTAATTTCTGCGCATAAATTTGAGCAGTTTTCGAGTAGTAACCAGATAAAGAATTCAGGTTTAGCTGAAAATATATTCCTTTTTCAAACAAAGCAATAAACTTTTTAAAATCAGAATATAAATAAGTATATCGTTCGGGGTGCGCAAGCACGGGTTGGAATCCCGACGATTTTATCTGGAAAATGGCTTCATCTAAATGAACCGGTTCATTGATGTAAGAGGTTTCAAAAAGAAGGTATTTATTTCCAAAGCTCAAAAGATTTTCAGGCTTATCAAGTTTTTTGATGAACCATTCATCAAGGTAGTATTCTGCAGCAGCATCAAGGCTGATATCAAGATTCTCTTTTTTTATTTGCTCCCGTACCAGATTTAACTTTTCATGGATTCCTTCAGGGGTGTTTTTATAAAAATCTCCCATTATGTGAGGAGTGGTTATCAGTTTTTTAAAGCCAAGGTTTACAAATTCCCTTATTAATTCCATGGAGTCTTCAAGCGTTTCGGCACCATCATCCAATCCGGGTAAAAGGTGGGAATGCATATCAACCAACAGAGGCTTTATATATTCATTTTCTTTTTTTCTGTTAAAAAAATTAAAAAGGCCCATATTAGCTAAAAATCTTCATCCATTTAGTTTTAAAAGAAGAACTTTCCTCTTCCTCTTCATAATAGCCATAGCCCTGGGATCCGTAGTTGCCATAGGTTCCGTAGCCATAGGTATTAATGTTTGTCATTGCATTTAACACGACGCATACATTTTTGAGCCCTGTACTGTGCAATAGTTTATTTATGTTATTTTTCACCCCTTTTTTGGTGTAGTTTGCTCTGACAACATATATCGCTACATCAGCTTTTTTCATAATAAGAATGCCGTCGGTTACAAGGCCTACCGGTGGTGTATCGATAAGGATTACGTCATAAATTTTATGTAGTTGACTTAGAAGCGCATCAAATTCCTTTCGCATTATTAATTCTGACGGATTTGGAGGTACCGGGCCTGCCGAAATATAGTCAAGGTTTTCAAGGGATGTACTTTTTATACATTCATTCAAAGGGTGTTTGCCTATCAGCAAGGTACTCATCCCTTTTAGGTTGTCCCCATCAAATGCAAGGTGGATCTTTGGTTTTCGCATGTCAAGGTCAATAACAACGGCTTTTTGATCTGACATGGCAATAACACCTGCCAGATTGGAAATAACAAATGTTTTCCCCTCTCCGCTAATTGTAGAGGTAATCGAAATGATTCGTTTTTCTTTTTTCGGGCAGATAAACTCCAGATTGGTCCTAAGTGAACGGACAGATTCGCTGATTGCAGACTTGGGACTTTTGTTGACCAAAAGTTTTGAAACCTCCATTTTTTCTTTTGTATATGCAGGTATCCCCCCTAGGACCGGGGCTTTTATAGCTGATTCGAGTTCTTTTTGGGTAGTAATTGTATTATGCAGTAAGTAGCGGACAAATACAAGGCCTATTCCAAGGAATAAGCCTAAGGCCACCCCGGTGCAATACAGCATAAGTGTATTAGGATAAATGGGATCGTTTTTTATCGCAGCAGGGGTAAGGATTACAAAATTCGGAACATTTCCTGCTTTTGCAATTCCAAATTCTGCCTTTTTTTCCATTAAAAGCATATAATATTTCTCATAAATATCATAAAACCTTTTAAGGCGGGTATATTCGGTTTCTTTTGATGGGAGTGTTAGAAATAGCTTTTCTAGTTGAATGATATTATTATTCAATTCCGACATCTGATCCATTACAATTTTCTTGTTTTGGGTGATCAGGTCAGTAACATTATTTTTCAGGTTCTCAATGGCTATTTCCTTTGTTCGTATAAGAAAGGTGTTTTCTTTGCTTGAAGCAAGGGATAACTCTTTCTCTTGCTGTAGTTTATTTAGCTCAGCTATTGATTTTGTTAGTTGTTCATCAGAGAAAAAAGACAAGGAGGGGATAAATACTTTGACATCTTTGTTTTCCACCAGAAGATCCTTAAGCTCATTTAATAGTGAAAGCTTATTCCGTAATTCAAGTTTTTCTCCATTTAAGTCTTCAATTTTTTCAACAACTTTACTTACATCACTTTTAACATCAACGGTTTTGTTGTTACGGATAAACGATTCCAGTTGAATTTCTGCCTGAATCAGTTTGGCCTCTGTACTTTCAAGGGTTTCATCTAAAAAGCGAATGGTTTGTTCCTGGGCTTTAGATTTATTTTCTACAGTTTGTACTAAATATATCTGGCAAATGGCATCAACAATATCCCGGGCTTTATATCTGTCATGATCTTTGTAAATAATTTCAATACTATTGGCATCCAGGTTTAAAATATTTACTTCCAGGTTTCTAGTCAGAAGATTGAATAAATGTTGCTTGCTGTTTATTGTAAAAAAGTAATTAGGTGCTAATTCGGGGTTGTAAAATTTTGTTAATGAGACCCGAAAAGTAAAAGAAGAATCTTCAATTAGTTTATTGAAATAAAATTTCCCTGATGTTTCTACGCCATTTTTGATATGAGACATGATAAATTCTTTCTCATTGAGAATTTTAACATCAAACTTGGTGTCGTAGTAACCCGGATTTTTTATTTCATATTCAACCTGGAAAGGAGAACTTTTGTAACGTTCTTCGTAGAGAATGTTCCCGTATTGGTAATAACTTATGTTGAGGTCTATATAGTCAATTAGTTTGTCGTAAATCAGGTTTGACTTTATAAGCTCTATTTCGCCAGAGATGTTGGATAACTTATTTTGAGTCTGTCCTTCTTTAAATTTTTCTAAGCCCAGCACTCCCGCTTCGGTTTTAAGATCAAGTTTCAGGGTGGCGGACGATTGATAAACCGGCTTTGTGTATCTTATAAATAAAAAAGAAGCCGTAATACAAATAACCAGTAGTAATATTATCCATACTATGCTTTTGTATGTAACCACCAGAAATTTGGCCAAATCAAAGTCATTGAGGAAGTTGTCGGAGTCTTCTTCGTAATTGGAGAAATTTGATTCTTTATGTAAAGGTTCTTCGGGCGACATGTTATCGTTGGCTGTTATATATAATAAGCAGGGTCATTATGCTGGTAATAATACCTACAAAAGGAGAAATGTCTCTGATTGCTTCTGCAAAAACTTTTTTCACTGGTTCGATGTATACTATATCGTTTGGCCTGACATCCAGGGAAGCTTTTCTCATACCTTCAATGGTAGAAAGGTCTATTATTTGGACATCCGGATTGTCCAATGGGCCGCGAATAACCCGGATATTGTACGCACGGCCATTTTCCGTTACTCCTCCATAAAGGGCAATTACTTCTATTAAATTAAGGTTTTCATTTTCCAGGGGTATAATTTTGCCACCCAGTGGGCCCAGAACAACGACTCTTTTATTTACCAATTTTGTAGAAACAAATACATCTCTGTAAAATTTTTCATATTCTATTTCCAGAATACTGTCAGCCTGATAAAGCGTGTATCCTTTTAAATATATATCCCCAACCATGGGACACTTTGCATACCCATTTGGTCTTACCAAATAAGCTATCTGATTTGAATTGTCTCGTGTTTGATTAGGGGTATTGGTGTATAGTTCCGATGTTGGGTCTACAATTCGTTCCCCTTTATTGGTAAACACCTGGATTGTAAGGTAGTCATTGCACTGGATGATGTAATTCTGGTCACTAGATACATCTTGTCGGATAGAGTCAACAAAGTACTCATGTTGGGTGGCAAACATTCTATGATGAACCCTGCAAGAGGTCATGACCAGGAGAATTAATACACAAACTACCCTAAGGGTTATTATTAAAGTACTACGCATTTCAGGTAAATAACGCAAAAATATATTTTATATTCAATATACCCCGGGAAAGTAACCGTTTACTGAAATATTTCCTGACCCTGAACTAATTTTTCGAAGCTCGTTAATTCCTTGTCTTTATCAGATACAATTGGATTTTTTACTTCCCAGTTGATGTTTAACGATTCATCATTCCAGATTATTCCAGCTTCAGAACTTTTATTGTAAAAATTGGTGCACTTGTACAAAAAAACTGCTTCTTCAAGAGCTGCAAAGCCATGAGCAAAACCAACAGGAATGTAAACCATGTTGTTTTTTAAGTCATCAAGAATGAAGGTTTGGTGTTGGCCAAAGGTGGGGGAGTTTTTTCGTAAATCCACGGCAACGTCGATTACTTTTCCTTTTATAACCCGAACCAGCTTACCCTGTGCAAAGGGTTCTTTTTGAAAATGAAGGCCCCGGACTACCCCTTTTTTTGAAAATGACTGGTTGTCCTGAATAAATTTTTCTGTTATACCTGCCTCTTTAATAATTTTTTCATTATATGATTCAAAGAAAAGCCCTCTTTCGTCTTCAAATACTCTGGGAATAAATTCAATGATCCCTTGAAGTTTATGTTTTATTATTTCCATGTTTAGATGTTTTTTATTTCCTCTAGATATTTCTGTATTACAATTTTTTCGTCAAATTTTTCCTCGGCCAATTTTCTTGACTCTAAGCCCATGTTCCAATGATCGCTTTCATCCAAAGAAATCATTTTTTTCATTTTATCTGCCAGGTCTGCAGGATCTTTAGCCTTGCAGATGTATCCATTTACCCCGTTTACCACGGTATCTTTGCATCCCGGTACATCTGTGGCAATAACAGGTTTTCCAAGAGCCAGCGCTTCCAGCAGCGATTTTGGTGTGCCTTCTCTGTAGGAAGCCAACACCACACAATCGGCTTTAGCCATATATTCAATCACCTGGTCGCAGAATCCAAGGTATTCTATAATGCCTTTCTTTTGCCATTTATTGATCCATTCTTCGGGTATCCCCAAAGATGGATTTTTATCAAGAGCACCAAGGATCTGAAATCGGGCTTTAATGCCTTCATTTTTTAGTACCTCTGCAGCCTCTGCGTATTCCTTTATTCCTTTATCATATAGTAATCTCGCTACCGTAATAAATACAAACTCCTGTTGGGGATTCTTTTTGTTCGTTAACACGGGTTTAAACTTTATTAAGTTAATTCCTGACCCCGGCACTAATCCGGTTCTGAACTCATTTACCAATCCCATATTAATAAAAAGTTTTTGGTCTTCTTTGTTTTGGAAAAAAACTTTATGCGGGTATGAAAATGCTAATTTATATAGAGCTTTTGCTATTTTTGATGTAAGGTTATCATGAAGAAATACGGTTCCTAATCCGGATACATTATTAATGCAGGGTATTCCTCTGAACTTTGCAGCCAGTGTTCCATAAATATTGGGTTTTATTGTGTATTGCAGTAAAAGATCAGGTTTATGGGTTTTGAAAATTGCATAGAATCTATAAATTAACCGGAGATCTTTAAATGGATTACTTCCCCTGGCTTCAATGTCTATAGGGATATGTTGGATGCAGCTACTGCTAAACCCTGAAGAATATTCGTCATTGGGAGAAATTGCCAGCACTTCATGTCCTTCTTTAATCAGCGCCTGGGCTAATCCAAGCCGGAAGTTATATATGTTCCAAGATGTATTGGCAATAATAGCAATCTTCATTAGGCAACAATTTAAAAAAACGTAAATTTGATTAAAAAAAATCAATAAGTAATAATATGATAAAAGGTATTCTTCATTTACATATTACTGTAGCGATAATTTTTCTTGTTTTTATGGTATTTAAAACCATTCTATTGCTCATAGATAAAACAGATCTTTTAGCGAACGTGAGGGAGAAAACTAAAATTTTTGACATTGTAATTGGTATTTTGATCCTTGGATCAGGTGGATATCTCATGTTTGCTTTGGGGAACTTTCAGGGCTATATAATTGGTAAAGTAATAGTAGTCCTCATTGCGATTCCATTGGGAATTATAGGTCTTAAAAGAAAAGTAAAATCTTTGGCTGTAATCTCTGTACTTCTCTTTGTATATGTCTATGGAGTAGCTGCAACAGAAAGTTTAAAATTCAAGAAGGACCGTTTTGAATTGCCGGAAGGTGAGTTAGCCACAGATATTAACCGTGGAGAGTCTCAGGATCGCGTTAGAGCAAAGCATTTATATGTAAACTTGTGTAAGGATTGTCATGGAGCAGCCGGAAGTGCCGGGGTAGCCGGGGCATATGACCTTGCCTCCTCGGAAAAGTCAATTGAAGAAAATGTTGAAATAATTAAAAAAGGTCCCGGAACCATGCCTTCTTTCAGGGGGACATTATCTGATGAAGATATCAGGTTATTGGCAGAATATATTTTGTTGTTCAGAGATGGAAAAGTGATAAATGATAGAGAATAAAATTAAAGAAGAAACCGCTGTTCTTGCAGGTTTGATTACCCAAAGGCAGAATGAGGCGAAAGCAAGAGAATATCTTGATGAGCTGGCATTTCTTGCCTCAACGGCAGGAATTAAATCTGTTTACAGGTTTTACCAAAGATTAGACAGGCCGGATATAAGGACATTTGTCGGAAAGGGCAAGCTTGAAGAGATAAAGGTATATATTATCGATCATAAGGTTGATACCATAATTTTTGATGATGACCTTTCTCCTTCACAGGTGCGTAACCTGGAGAATGAGTTAAAGTGCAAGATTTTCGACAGGAGCTTGCTCATATTGCAAATTTTTCTTTTGAGAGCCAAAACATCCCGAGCCAAAACACAGGTAGAGCTGGCAAGATACCAGTATTTACTGCCCCGTCTAACCCGTATGTGGACGCACCTTGAAAGACAAAGAGGAGGAACGGGTACCAGGGGAGGAGCCGGTGAAAAAGAAATTGAGACCGATAAACGAATTATTCGGGAGCAAATAACGGTGCTTAAAGAGAAGCTGAAGCAAATTGACAAACAAAGCGTAGTTCAGCGTAAAAACAGATCACAGGTGGTTAGGGTTGCCCTTGTAGGATATACCAATGTTGGAAAATCTACTTTAATGACACTGCTTTCAAAATCTGATGTCTTTGCTGAAGACAAACTGTTTGCTACTGTCGATTCTACGGTTAGAAAAATAGTTCTGAATACCATTCCTTTTTTGTTGACAGATACCGTTGGTTTTATAAGAAAACTGCCCCATACCCTGGTGGAATCTTTTAAGTCAACCTTGGATGAGATTAGAGAAGCAGATATTCTGGTACATGTGGTTGATGTTTCCCATCCCGGATTTGAAGAGCATATTCAGGTGGTAAATACGACTTTGGCTGAGATTAAGGCGGCGGATAAGCCAACCATAATGGTTTTCAATAAAATAGATATGGTAAGGAACGAGCAGGATAATGAAGAGGAAGAAACCATACCTACACTTGATCAGCTAAAGCAATCATGGATGGGTCAGCCCGATCAGAAATCTGTTTTTATTTCAGCAACGAATCGTCAGAATATTGATGAGCTGAGGGATGTTTTATTTGAAGAAGTTAAAAAGCAGCATCTGACCATTTTTCCTAATTATTTGTAAATAGAGTATAAAAATTATAATTTTGCACCTTGAATTTTGGCCTCGTAGTTCAATGGATAGAATAGAAGTTTCCTAAACTTTAGATACAGGTTCGATTCCTGTCGAGGCTACAAAGTACAATTTAAGCCCTGTTATTTAATTATAGCAGGGTTTTTTTGTTGTATAGCAAAAGGTTCTCTAAAATTGGTTGAAATCAGGTGATATTTTTCTTTAAACCGCAAGAAACTCCTGATTAGATGTTGTTGAGGAAGTAAGATAAAAAAGAATTTTTTTGAGATTCTTGAATTTTTTCAAACCGTAAAAAGATGAAAATCTAAATTTCTCGGTTTTGCTTGTTCATAAAACCAATAGCTTTTTCTACAGTTGATATATTATTGTTATTGCTAACCGATTTCATTTCAATTGATATATATCCTTTGTAGTCTATACTTTTTAATACATCTAAAAACGCCCGATGGTCAACATCTTTGTTGCTATCAACCGGATTTAAGTAGGCCTCACTGGCATGCACATGAACGACAAGATTTTTGTTTTCACTTATGATGCTTAAAGGTTCTTTGTTTAAAGTCATTGCGGCAGTGTCTATATGTGTTGTAAATCCAGGGGTATTGACTTTGTTTACTAATGAAATTGCTTCGCTAGTGGTAACCGCAAAGTCGCAATCATAAATATGAGGATTAGGTTCCAGGCAAAAATAGGTATTGTTTGCTTTAGCATAATTACCTAGTTCTTTAAAAAAGGGAATTGCAATATCTTCTATTTCATTTGTTGACAAATTTCCTACTTTTCTGTTCTTAGGGGAGCCAAATATTAAGGCCTTTGCACCAAGAATAGAGCCGATTTCTATAATTCTTTTTAAATAGACAAGAAGATTTTTTCTGCTATTTTCAGACTCGAAAATCGTTAGATCTGACCTTCCAAAAAGAAGAGCCTGCATGGCAACTATTTTAAGTCCCTCATTGTTCCAAAAGTGTTTGTATTCCAAGATATCTGCATCTTTTAAAACATCAGGTGAAACTGAACCAATTTTAGAAGGGGCTATTTCTACTCCATCCACCCCTTTGGCGACTAAAAGTTTAGCGATTTCTTTTTCTTCTTCTTTTTGCCATGCAATATTAGAAATAGCTAATTTCATGATTTTATCTTTTGTTTGCTTACAAATTTGCTAATATCTTCAATTATTTGGCTTCTAGAATATATATAATTGTTGTTATTCCATAAATGCCCATATTTTGTCCTGAAGTCATAAAATGGGGCTGGTTTTTCTATTTGATTGGTAAAGTTGTTTTTAAAAACCAGATCTACTAAATCTTTTACACTTACGTTTTCAGTAGCAAAGTTAATTAGTGAAATGTTATTTTTCAGGGCGAGATCAATATCTTTGGATAGGTAATCAAGGTTGTAAAACTGAAATACGCCATCCTGATGGATCATGTCCAGGCAATTATTATTTAAAAAGTCATAAATGACATTTTTTTTGAGATTATTCCCAAATAAACCTGGCAGTCTTATTATAGTTGTGTCAAACTTTTCTTTTACAAACTTTTCAAGAATTAATCGATGTTTCCCATAGGGATCCACTTCTTTTAGGTCTATATGAGTGTCTTCATCAACGTTTACTGGTTTAGGATAAACATCAACCGTGGAGATAAGTACAAACTTTTTGGTATTAATGGCGTCAAGTGAATCCTTTAAATTTTCGATAGCTTTTAAATCATTTTCCGGGTCTTTATTAGCAAGCCATTTTTTAGCTGATACACCTGCACAATAAACTATATCAAATGATTGTCCAGATATTTCAGCAATATTCTTTGAATTATATAAATGGGTAAATTCCAGTTGCTCATTCAGATTACCACCTACAAATCCAGTATATCCAATTAATGCTTTTTTCATTTTACTTAGGGTTATAAAGTTGTAAACTTGCTTTAAATAAGGTTATTAGGATTTTAATATATCCTTTAAAAGGGGAGATCTTAGTTGGGGTCTTTCCTTTTGGGTAAACCCTTGTTACAGGTGTTTCAATTGTTTTATAGCCTAGCCGTGGAGCTCTTATGGCAAGGTAATAATGAAGTTCATATTCAGGGAATACATTTCGGAAAGGATTTACTCTATTGTCACTTAGGAATTTTGAGCTATAAGCCCTGAATCCATTGGTGGTGTCGGAGTATTTAAACCCCGATGCTAAAGAAATTAAAGGCGCATGAAGAATTTTTAAACCTAAATGTCTTGCCATTGGCGTATTTACAGCTTTTCCTCCAGGAATATATCTTGAACCCTGAACATGATCATAGCCTTGTTTTAGTTTATTTATAAATTCTGGAATTGCGTCTGTGTCATCCTTATTATTTCCATCTATAAATACCATTCCCTTATACCCTTCCTGAATGCAAAATCCCATTGCCATTCTCATTTGGGCACTCAACTTTCCTTCACCCTTTTTTACCAAAAGACTCTTTACGTTCTGTGCTTTCAAAAATTCCAAATCTAAAGAATTGTCAGAACTTCCCCCATCAGCTATCACTATGTCTATTAAATCTGTAAGATGTTTCATCTTTAGAAGTTGATTTCTTATGCGATCCCCTTCATTAATTACAGGAATGCAAACAGCATATTCATTGGACTTCGCTTTCAGCTCATGGGTAATGAAAGGTGGTATCTCCCAACTTTCATTTTTAACTTGATAATAGTTGCTCATTAAGGTTAACTAAGGCTATAAATATAGTTATAAAGTAAGAACCAAGCTGCACAAAAACAAAATCCTGAAAAAAACTTCACAAACTGCTGATTTAAAATATGACTGGTGAAAACATAAAATATAAGAATAATGCTTAATAAATTCATGAACAAATACCTGCCTATCATTGAAAAAACAGGTGTAGTCAGGGTGATGTAGCCCAGAATTGAAATATTCAATAAAACCATACCAGCTAAAATGTAATTTAGGTAAAAGGAGGTGTTGTTTATTTTAACTCCAGATTCTTTTAATGCTTTAAAGCCCCAGAAGATGGAATAACAGAGTGATAATAGAAGGGTGGTTTTTATTATCACTCCAATTACGCCTTCTAATGAATTGAAAGATGAACTGAACCATAATCCTCCATAAAATCCAGGTAAACCTTCAATAATATTGACTACGGTGAATTTGACATTGTAAGGATTAACAATAGGTTGTACTATTTCAAAATGCTGTTTAACTCCCGTAAAGGCATTATAGTGCTGTAGGTTAAAATATAACCATGGGGAAAGAATTGCTCCTGTAATAATGCTAAAAGCCACGACTTCTTTATACTTCTTCCTCAATAAAAAATAACCAAAAACAAGTGGAAAGATATAAGCTGCTGTTAATTTTGTTAGAATGGCAGTGGCCACTGTTGCACCGATAAGTCCTGCGGTCAACAAGGTTGTCCGGTCTTTGCATATATCTCTGATTATTAAAAATACAAGAAGAGAGATTAGTGGTAGTAGAAAATGTTCGTTGTTCACTGGGATCATTATCTTCAAAAAGATAGGAGATAAAGCAAACAATAAAGAAATGCTGAATAATAAATGATCGTTTTGTTTTATTATTCCTTTGTTTGTTAAAAGGAGATAAGCATTTCTAATAATAAATATAGAAAGCATGAGGAGTAAAACCCCTGCTAATCTTAATGATATTAACCTGACATGAGCGTCATTACTAAATAAATTTATTAGACTGGCAATTAAGGCACTTCCAGCATAATACATTGGCGGCTGAATATATTCATGATTAAGATGTCCTGGAATGTTTATGGCCTTCCCATCCATACTCAAATAGGTGTGATCCAATCCGAGGCAAGCTTTGGGAAGCTCTTTGTTTTTTTCTATATAATTTACAAAATCAAAATGTGCGGCCTCGTCTATAGGAGAATATATAGTAGTTTTTACTGCTACATAAGTCCCTGTCAAAAAGACTATGATGTAGATAATTGAATATGCTTTGTAATCGTAGAACAGGATTAAAAATAAGACGACAGCCCCCGTTAAAAGGAATATAAAATGAAATATAAAAGTTGAAGTAAAGCTTTTTGTCGTATGGTAAATGGTGTTATTATTAACATGTTGAGGGTTGATTACCCCACCATCAACAAATACATTAATATAGTTGCCACTTTTTGTTTTGCTGATTATTTTTCTTTTGGCAAGGGTGGCGGTATGTACGTTATCGCCTACGTTCAGTTTGTCATTTTCAGGACTTGCAGAAATTAAGAAACCTCCTGTGTGTAGATAAATTCCATTCTCCCAATTCTCATCTGAAAGGGCTATTGTTTTTAATTCAAATGTTTTGGACTCAAAACTGTAAGGAAAAGATATAATCAATGAAACTAAGGCAGTTGCAATAACTGTAATGCTTAGGTATTTATAGTAAAAATTCATAGTTAAAGCATTTCACTAATTATATTTCTTCTTTGTTCTTCCAAAACCATTACGGAGCTGGTTTTTTCTTCGGCTATATAATAAGATGGCCTTTCTTTAGTTTCCATAAGTACTCTATCCATATATTCTGATATCACTGATAATATGATAAATAAGATAAAAAACATAACGGAGTTTTGTAGGGAAAGGGTTGTCCAACCTTCAGCGACATTATTTTTTATTAAGTTAATTATAAAAATATAACCGATATATAATAAATTTATAACACTGGCAAATAGTCCTAAATAACTGGCGTACCTTAAGGGTTTGCTGGTATTCATAACATAGATATCTACGGCATTTCTTACAGATTCCCAAAATCCTTTTTCCCGTTGGAGTTTTCGCCTGTTGATCCCACAATAAGGTACCAAATCCATGTTAAATCCTATGAATGCACCAAATATTCTAAGATATTTGGTTTTATCTTTAATTGAAAGGATGGCATTTAAGGCCTGTCTTGAAAGCCCACAGAATAAAGTTGTATTGGCTGGAGGTAAAT
Organism: Cytophagaceae bacterium; assembly: GCA_046313675.1. Taxonomy (GTDB): domain Bacteria; phylum Bacteroidota; class Bacteroidia; order Cytophagales; family Cytophagaceae; genus JBKBXU01. The sequence goes on along the minus strand of JBKBXU010000016.1, from coordinate 4,607 downwards.
CAAAATTAAAAAACCAACTGGTGGTCTTGTAAAAAAACTTTCTGCCTAATTTATAAAAAAAAGTATCTGCGACCTTATTTTGCTCCAATCCAAAAACAATCCCGTTTGAGTTTATAAGTTTATCCACGAATACCGGAATCAGCTCTACAGGGTCAGAGTCTGGCCTGTTGATAATAATGAAATCACCAATAGCTCCGTCAAGTCCTGCAGATATAGCTATTTCTGTTCCAAAATATCTACTTAATCTGGTATATTTAATACAAGGATATGTTTTCAACAGGCTGTTTATTACTATTCTGGTATTGTCGGTAGATCCATTATCTACTAAAATGATTTCATAATGAATATAATTGTCTTGAATAATTTTGTTTACCTCCTGAATATAATCTTCTATAATATCACTGTCATTATAGAGGGGGACAACTACTGATATATAGTGGTTAGATTTTTTTGCCATTAGTAATTTATGTTTAAATCTTTTACTTCGTCTTCCATATCATATATATTGTCAATTTTCCCTCCCATTATACAATAAAATTTTTTTATCCCTGTGTTTTTATTGAAATAGATAGGCCTGGAATCGTCAAATTCACTGGAAGGTAATATGGTTTTAACCTCATAAAGGGATTCTTTATATATGCAATCTTTTAGGATTGGCATGTATCGTATGGCATCTTTGGCCATGGAAATATAATTGGAGTTTATTGATAAGTTATGAAAATAATCATCGTTATGAAAATCTACTTTCTGGTCATACCAATAATGGTGGGGTGTATACCTAACATGCGTGAAAGTATGTAAATTTTTAGAAGGAAAAGGCATAACTGAAAAAAAAGGACCGCACATTACCGTAATTCCAACTTTTTTTAGAATGTCAGGTACTTCTACAAGTGCCAATTCCGTCAATTCCTGCTTTAGGTTTATCTTCGTTAAATTAGAATTCTTAAGTATTGAGTTTAAGTTCGAATATGTGCAATTAAAAACATGCTCACCTTCAACCAAAAAATCTTCCCCATTTTTTTTACAGTTAAGTTTTAACAAGTTGTTTTCTTCGAAAATTGAGACTCCCTCTGTTTCATAGCTAATAGTTACTTTCAATTTTTCAAGTTCAGGCAATATTATTTCTCTGAGTTTTACGGCATCAAATGCATATTCCTGGACTTCAAACACACTTTCGATTAAGTCAGGATTGAACATGTTGCTTATTGATTGGGGAGCCTTTTTGATGGGACAGCCAATTTTATCATAAAACAATTTAAATTGTTGGGCATTAACTTTTGACCCTAATGAAGCAATAGCATAATATTTTTTAAAGGTGTCATCGATGCAGGCCTTATAATCTTGTACAAATCTGGGGAAATTTACCCTTGACCGCATAGCTGTGATGATACTACGGGGATAGTGGTAGCCGTTATGTACTCTAGCCTGATTATTATAAGAAGCCCTCTTTAGTAATTCTTTATCTTTTTCAATCAATAATACCTTTCCTTGGAATTCTTGACTTAATACACAAGCTAGCCGAGCACCAAAAAAACCTCCTCCAATTACAATAAATTTATATTTCATATATTTGGAATGCAAGCTTAATTAGTTGTAATAAACAAAGCTTATATTATTTAACGTATAAAACTTACCCATAATATCTGGGTGTATAATACAACAAATTTAACATTGGTTTTTTGGATTGTATAAAAAAAAACAAAAGTTTTCTTGATAAACGAAATTTTCTCCTGTTATAATGCATAGGTAGCAGCGATACCCCCTTTGGCATTTGACAATAAAAATTTCACATTCATAAATATTCTTTGTTCCCCCTTTCGTTTATGTTATTAAATGCAAAGATTTGTTAATTTTGTTAATTAAATTTAATCATCTTTTAATGCCAACGCTTAATTACTATAATCAAAGAGCCAAAACATATTGGGAGGTAGTTTCTACTGTTTCTATTAGAAACATAAAATTACGTTATAAAAATTCCCTTTTGGGCTTTTTATGGGGATTACTCAATCCGTTAATATTTCTTTCAATTTTTGTGTTTATATTCAGCCAGGCATTTGCAGATATAGAAAACTATCCATTGTTTGCCCTTACAGGCTTAATATTCTGGATATTTTTTTCTACCACCTCCAATCAGGTGATGAATTCCTTAATTGAAAGTGCGGGTATATTAAAATCATTAAATATTCCCCCTATTATATTTCCCATTTCGGCCATTTCTGCCTCTTTAATTAATCTTCTTTTATCCTTTGTTCCTTTCTTTGGCCTGATGTTGGTTTTTGGTTTCCGGCCGGATTGGGTTACTTTAATGATGTTTCCTTTATTAGTTAGTTTTTCAGTTTTTACATTCGGGTTTTCTTTGGTGCTGGCTTCTTTAAATGTTTATTTTAGAGATGTTTCCATGTTATGGTCTACCCTTCTTCCTGCACTTATGTATTTTACACCGGTGGCCTATTCTTCATCCCTTGTCCCGGAGAAATTTAGATGGATCATGAAATTAAATCCTTTGGCTCATTATATTGAATCTTTTAGAGATATATTGTATTACCACCGAATTCCTGAAGTACAATATTTAATATCAACCACTATTTTATCTTTAGGTGCTATTGCAATGGGAATATTAATATTTAAAAAATTAAAAAAAGGCTTTATTTCTAATTTTTGACCATGGATAACTCAATTGTGATTGAAGCTAAAGGTGTAGAAGTAAGTTATCTCATTCAAAATGAAGGGCTTTCTTCAATGAGACAATTTCTAATGACCTTTGGTCGGAGAAGATTGTTTCAGGAAAAGCATGTTTTAAAAGGAATTGATTTAGATGTATATAAGGGAGAGTGCCTTGGGTTTCTTGGTAGGAATGGCTGTGGGAAGAGTACTTTGCTAAAGACCCTTGCCGGAATTATTACACCTGATAAAGGGCAAATACGAGTAAATGGTCGGATAGCACCTATGTTAGGCCTGGGAATAGGTCTTGAAACAGAACTATCCGGAATGGAAAACATTAAACTATGTGGGGCATTGATGGGATTGACAAAAAAAGAAATCAACTCTTCTTTAGAGTATATACTTGAATTTTCTGAACTTGGGAAGGATATAAATATGCAGGTAAAGCGGTACTCCTCAGGCATGATGGCTCGCTTAGGATTTTCTATTTCTGTAGCTATTCAGCCTGACATACTTATAATTGATGAAGCGTTATCGGTTGGAGATCAAGGGTTTCAGCAAAAGTGTTTTAAGCGAATCCAAGAGTTAAAAATGGCAGGAACCACCATTCTTTTTGTTTCTCATTCAGAACAGGAAGTTTTAAAACTTTGCAATCGGGCTGCCTGGATAAAAGATGGGATAGTAGAGCTAATTGGGCCAGCAGAGGAGGTGGTTTCTGAGTATAGAAAGATTTTTTAATTATTTTCCAGAATTTCCTGATAATAGTTTAACGTTTCCCTGACAGATTTTTCCCAGGAAAAATCGGATGCTCGTTGCATGGATAACTTTGATTTATCTTCTCTCAGTTGCTTATCATCTATAAGAAGCTTCATTTTTTCTTTTATGTCATAAATATCATCAGGTTGGCATGCAAGGCCAGCCTCACCTATTATTTCTTTTAAGGAGCTATTGTTTCCATAAATTACCGGAGTTCCACAGCTCATTGATTCTAGTGGAGGGAGTCCAAATCCTTCATAATAGGAGGCATAGAGGAGTGCGATGGCACTATTATATATGGTGGAAAGATCCTGTTCTTCAATAAATCCGGAGAATATTATTTTATTGGATTTTATTGACTGGTCTTGAAAAAGATCCTCAATTTTCCATCCTTTTCTGCCCGCAATAACAAGGTTTATTTCCAAATCAGGATTTTCCTTTTCTAGCAAAAGGAACGCTCTAATAGTATTAATAATGTTTTTTCTAGGCTCTAACGTACACAGTGAAAGGAAATAAGGCGTAGGTGGAAGATTATATTTTCTTTTTATTATCTTAGCACAGTCCTCTTGGTACAATCTTCTGAATGTGGAATTATCTGCAGCTTCGTAAATAACTTTTACTTTTTGGGCATCAATTTTATATTCTTTAAGCAAATCATTTCTTGTTGAATTAGAAACCGTAATGAAGTGAGATTTTTTCCGAATTGAATACTTAAGTCCTTTTTCCGTACTAATAATATTTTTACTTGTGTGAAAATCAGGAAAATATAAATGAGTTAGGTCGTGAACCGTTGTTAAAAATTTAGGTTTGTCTGATGTCAAGGTTTTAAAATAACAAGGCATAGTCAAATGAATTAAATCATATGATCCTATTTTGTTCCGAGCATAACGAATAGAAGCTTTTCTGATTTTATTCCAAATCTTGTCTTTTAAGGTTATATATTTGCCTTTTAGAAGATAAAAAATGACAGGTGGAGAAGACTTTTTAAAAGTGTTAATAAGATTTTTATTTAGCGATAAATATAGTCTTAAATCAAAATAATTATTCTTAGAATATATCTGTTTATTAGCTAAAATATTTTCTTTAACCTCTGATAAAGGGAAAATTTTTCCATCGATGTAAATATCAATTTCAAAAGGGAATTCGGAATGTTTTGCATAAGGAATAATGCCTGTCAGTAATTCCAGAAC
>JBKBXU010000015.1:0-28009 GCA_046313675.1 Cytophagaceae bacterium | reverse complement strand
TCATCGGAAAACGTAAAGCAAGTACCGATCTTAAGACTTCTCTTAATGATGCATTAAGGGAAAATGATGTAGCGGTTTAATCCGTAGTCCACGGTCGATGGTCCACGGTCCATGGTTTAGCTGAGGGCTATGGATCATTGACTGGGGACTTTATTAGTGTTAAATGTTAAGTTTTAAGTGTTAAATTAAGTTATTAGAATCTGGAATAAATATTACTGCCAGGAGCTTTCTTCTTACCTGCCAATAACTTAATAATCCATTAACCATTAACTCAATAATCAAAACAAAATGTTAAGTTTTAAAAGAGTGTTTTAATTATAATCCACGGTTTACTGTCGACCATGGACTATCGACCATGGACTATCGACTATGGTCTTCTAAATATGGACGAAAAGAGAAAACAATACATTGAACAATTTGGAGTCTTCCTGGAAAAGACCGGTTCCTCTCCTGTTGCCGGTCGGATTATAGGGTATTTGATTACCGCCAATCCACCACAGGCAACTTTTTATGAATTGCAGAATTTTCTTAATGCCAGTAAAAGTACCATAAGTACTTCTCTGAACCTGCTTCTTAAGAAAAAGGTCATTGACTATATTACCATTCCCGGGGATCGAAAGAGGTATTTTGTAATAAACATCGATAGCTGGTTGGATATGCTCATGCAACAGGCTCTTTTTTTTAAGGGACTCCGTCAGTTCATCACGGAAGGAGTAGATATCAGAAAAGAAAAAGAATCCGATTTCTCTCAAGGTTTACTGGATATATGTGATTTGTATCAGGAATTGGAAAAAGAAATTCCTTCAGCAATTGAACGCTGGAAAATAAGTAAGAATAAAACGAAGGGTAGGGAATAGTTTTTTTGTATTTTTGTTTCGGCGCAGACCGAACCAAAAGAATTAAAATTGCATTTAATATGTGTCGTATACTCTTAACTCTTGTCTTTGTTTGTGTGAACAGCCTGACTCTTCAGGCGCAGGATACCTTGCACCTGAGTCTTCAGGAAGCAGTAGATTTGTCATTGAGCGAGAACCGAAATATAAAAATAAGTCAATTGGAAGTACAAAGAGCGGAATCTTCCCTTAGAGAATCACGTGGTAATCTTTTGCCGAGGGTTGAGGCTTCGGGAAACTATAATCATAATATTCTAAGGCCTGTTATATTTCTTCCTCCCGGGAGTCCTTTAGGGGAAGTTCTGAGGTTGGGAGCCGCTCATAGTTTTAATGGCACTTTAGCAGGAAGCGTGCCTATTTATTCAGGACAAATATTTCCCTCCATCCGACTTGCAGAAACAAGCCTTCAGGTATCCCGGGAATCATTGAGGGAATCCAAGGTCAATACCGTGGGGGATGTGAAGGTCAACTATTATAGTGCCCTCCTGGCGCATGAATCTTTACAGGTTATGGAAGTAACGTTCCGGAATGCAGAAGAGAATCATCAGCTTATTCGGAGACAGTATAATGAGGGGATTGTTTCAGAGTATGAACTTATACGTTCCGAAGTTCAGATGCAATCCATTCTTCCTTCTGTGGAGCAGGCGACAGACAATATGAAACTGACTTTGGACAGGCTTAAGCTATCCATCGGGCTATCACCCTTGCAGCCTATTGTTTTAACAGACAGTCTTATGCTCAGGCGCCTTGAGGAAGAACCGGAAATTGCCCTGGAGGAAAATCCAAGTGTAAGAACGGTCAGATACCAGGATGTAATGGCAGACCAACAGGTAACATTGGCTCAATCGGCCCGCCACCCTACACTTTCGGCTTTTGGAAATTACCAGGCACAGTCTCAGGCAGAGGATTTCAGGTTTGGCGACTATAATTGGGTCAATACATCCATAGTAGGTTTACAGGTAAGCATGCCAATTTTTAATGGTTTTATGACCAATCAGAGGATAGAACAAGCCAGGATCGGCAAACTTCAGCTTGAACATCAGAAAGTGCTTGTAGAGGACGCCGTAAGGATGCAGACGGAGAATCAGATTTTTCTGATGAGACAAGCCTATAGCCGTTATATGGCCCAGCAAAATTCTGTGCAATTGGCAGAACGGGGTTTGAGGATTGCGCAGACGAGGTATGCCAGCGGCATTAGTACACTGGTCGAGCTGAACGATGCAGAGCTTGCACTTACTCAGGCAAAATTGAACTACCTTCAGGCTATTTATGATTATAATATTGCCTATGCGGAATATGAAAGACTTAGCGGCACGAATAATTAAGAACTTATATGAAAACATCTTTTAAAGCATATGCAGGATTTGCTGTTTTATTTTTTACATTTCTGGTGAGCGCATGTGGCAAAAGAGGCAAAAACACGGAATCTTCAGGAGCTAAAAATGAGCTTATTCCGGTGGAAATATTGAACGTTCGTTCGGAAAATATTTCTCAAAAGGTGGTCTTTACCAGCACGCTTCATGCTTGGGCTATGCAGAACATAGCTCCCCAAAGTGCCGGAAGGATTGAAAAAATTCATGCTTTGGAAGGGCAAAGGGTAAAGCAGGGACAGGTGCTGGTGCAGATGAACGACTCCCAGTTACGCCAACTTCAGATTCAGTTAACATCTGCCGAAAAAGATTATAAAAGAATGCAGAACCTTTATGAGCAGGGGGCTATAGCGCTGCAACAATTGGAAATCGCAAAAGACCAGTATCTGAATATCCTTAATAATTTTGACCTTACCAAAAGTAATACCGGGATAAAAGCACCATTTAATGGAATTGTTACTGCCCGTACTATGAACGAAGGGGAAATTTTTACCATGTCTCCCACAGCAGCAGGCGCACCTTCCATACTTGTATTGCAGCAGCTTGATGTTTTAAAGGCAAACCTTAGCGTATCAGAAAAATATTTTCCGCAGGTAAAAGTCGGACAGAAAGCAGAAGTTCAATCCGACGTATATCCCGATAAGGTTTTTGAAGGGGTAATTTCAAACGTATTTCCAACCATTGATGCGGCTACAAGAACGTTTACCGTAGAGGTAAAAATTCAAAATACGGAGGAACTTCTAAGACCGGGTATGTTTAGCCGCATAACATTGTACCTTGGAGAAAATACTGGAGTTATGGTTCCGAGAAGTGCCATCGTCCGCCAACCGGGTACGGAAAACTTTTATGGATACATCGTACAAAATGATACTGCCAGAAAGATTAAGATTTCTACAGGAGCCGGGTTTGATGAGTGGGTGGAGGTGTATTCAGGAATTAAAGAAGGCGATGTATTGGTAACCACAGGGCAGGGAAGACTGAAGGAGGGAAGTGCCGTAAAAGTTGTATCTCAATTCAGGGAGGAAACTGCCAATGAATAAACTTACCAGCCTGGCCGTAAACCGTCCGGTTACGACGCTTATGCTGTTTGTTGCCGTGTTCGTTCTTGGACTTACGGCTTTTACCCGTTTGCCGGTTGATCTTTTTCCTGAAATTGATCCGCCGGTGATTACGGTGTTTACCTCTTATCCGGGATCAGGAGCGGAAGACGTGGAGAATAATATTACCAGAGTTTTGGAGAATGGGCTTAGTACTTTGACAGGCCTGGAAAAGATTTCTTCCAAATCAGAGGATAATTTTTCTTCGGTCAGTCTTCAGTTCTCCTATCAAACCGATCTGACGGAGGCGACCAACGACATTAGGGATGTGTTGGCTCTTCAGCAGAGGTTCCTGCCGGAAGATGCCGAACAACCTACCATTTTTAAATTTAATACCAGTCAATTTCCAGTAGTGATTTTATCGGCAACAGCAGATGAAAGCTATAGTGAGCTGAATGAAATTATTGACGACAAAGTAGTGACGGTGCTTAACCGCATTAATGGCGTGGGTGCGGTTCAGCTATTTGGAGGGCCGGTAAGGCAGATACGGGTAGATATAGATCCCAACCGACTGGAAGCGTATAACCTCTCAGTCCCGCAGGTGATGCAGTCTTTGCAAACCGACAATGTGAACCTCTCTGCAGGAAGCATCAAGATGGGCAGAATGGAGTATAACCTTCGCCTGGAAGGTGAGCTAAAGAATCCTGACTTCTTTAAATCGGTGGTCGTTGGCCAGCAAAACGGACGCCTGATCTACCTTTCTGATGTGGCTACGGTATACGATGGCCTGAAAGAGCGAACCATCAGGGAAAAGATCAATGGCAAAGACGGTGTGCGGATAATGGTACAAAAGCAGGCCAATGCTAATACGGTGAACGTTGCTCAGGAAGTACAAAAGCTCTTGCCCGAACTGCAGAAGCAATTACCTGCCGATGTTCATCTGGCTACGGTTATTGATACTTCGTCCTTTATCGTTAACTCCGTTTCAAACTTAGGACAGGTGCTTATTTTCGGAGGGATATTTATCATTGTAGTGGTATTATTTTTTCTGAAAAGATGGAGATCTACCTTTATTATTGTTCTTACTATACCATTCTCACTAATTGTGGCCCTGATATACCTTTATGTATCGGGCAATTCTCTTAACCTTATTTCGCTCTCATCATTGGCAATAGCAATGGGTATGGTGGTTGACGATGCCATCGTGGTGCTGGAGAATATTACAACCTATACCGAAAAAGGCAGCCGCCCGAGAGAAGCTGCTATATTCGGAACAAATGAAGTGGGACTGGCGGTCATTGCCACCACCTTGACGGTTGTTGCCGTATTTCTTCCTCTTGCTTTTCTTACCGGCCTGGCAGGAGTGATGTTTAAGCAATTGGGTATTATCGTTACCTTGACAGTGGTTACTTCTACCTTTGCCGCCCTGACTTTAACGCCTATGCTTGCCAGCAAAATGCTTGGTTCCCGTAAGCGCCAGAAAAGGTCTGCCGCTTCCACGAAATTTGACATTTGGACGGAGAAGATTTTCAAGTCATGGGAAAATGGATATGGAAGAATTATTACCTGGGCGCTTGGTCATAAAAAATCTACCATATTTATCTCCCTGTCATTGTTTGTTCTCAGCTTGTTTCTTGTTCCTTATATAGGGAGTGAGTTTATGGCGGAATCTGATAATGGGCGTTTGCAGGTAAAGGTTGAACTGGAAACCGGACGAAGGCTGGAAGAGTCTTCAAAAATAACCGCACAGATAGAGCAGCATTTTTTTGATACCTATGGAAAAGACCTTCGGGTGCTCAACTCCAGTGTGGGTACAGATGACCAGGGAGTACGTACCGGAGGAAGTCAGCAAGGGCCTCATATGATAAGTTTTAACCTGAACTTTGTTGGAAAAGACCGGAGGGAAAAAAGCATATTTGAAATAAGTGAAGAAATTAGAAAGTACATTTATGATATACCGGGAGTACTTAAACTTAATGTCAGCACCGGTGGAGGTTTAGGTGTTCTTTCAGGAGGGGGAGCAGGAAAGCCATTTGAATTGAAAATAATTGGCCATGATTTTAATCAAACTTCACTTTATGCAGATTCCCTTTTGCGAATTATGGAAACTGTACCCGGGACAAGGGATGTAGAAAACAGCAGGGGGAATGACCGTCCTCAGTTGAAGATCGTGCTTGATAGGGAAAAGATGGCATTGGCAGGCCTTAATACTTCAGGAGTTGGAAATTCTGTCAGAAACCTGGTAGCAGGTGTTGTTGCCACTCAGTATCGGGAAGCTGGAAATGAATACGATGTTTTTATCCGTTATAAACCGAAGTTCAGGGCATCGGTTACAGACATTGAAAATATTAAAATACCCAATGCCTCCGGACAGCTTATTCGCTTAAAGGAAATAGGGAAAGTTGTGGAAGAATATGCTCCACTCGCCATTGAAAGGCTCAATAGAGAAAGGGTAATAACCTTGTCTTCCAGTATCTATGGCAGGTCACTTGGTGAAGTAACATCAGACATTCAGGATAAAATTTCACAAGTAGAGCTGCCACCGGGATTAGCCTTGGAATTTGGCGGTCAGGTAGAAAACCAAAGGGATGCTTTTGGTGATCTGTTTGTGCTGTTACTATTGAGCATCATGCTGGTGTACATGGTCATGGCTTCACAGTTTGAATCGCTGGTTGATCCCTTTATCATTATGTTCTCTCTGCCCTTTGCCTTTTCCGGAGTAATCCTGGCTTTATTTATAGCCAATACCCCTTTAGGTATCCTTGCTTTTCTTGGTGGGGTAATCCTGATAGGTATTGTTGTAAAGAATGCCATCGTTCTTGTGGATTATATTAATCTTTTGCGAAATAGGAATGTGCCGATGAACGAAGCCATCATAGCCTCGGCCAAGTCCAGGTTACGGCCTGTACTTATGACTACCTTTACCACCATACTTGCCATGCTTCCTATGGCCTTAAGTCTTGGAGAAGGATCTGAAATGTGGCAACCAATGGGAATTGCCGTAAGTGGGGGATTGATCTTTTCTACACTTGTTACTATGGTACTGGTGCCGGTGCTGTATGCCATTATGAAGAAAAACAAAAAAGTGAAAATTGGTTTTCAGATAAATTGATATGAAGGCAATATTTATCGTATACAATCAGGGAATGACGGAGGAGGTTTTTGATGCTCTGGATAAAATGGGCATCATGGGATTTACACAATGGACTGATGTCCGGGGAAGGGGAACCGAAACGGGAGAACCACACCTTGGTACCCACACCTGGCCTGCATTGAATAATGCCCTCATTTGTATGGTGGAAGATGAAAAGGAGCAAGGGCTTCTTGAGCAATTGAAAGCGTTGAACAATGAATTGCCACAGCAGGGGATAAGGGCCTTCGTCTGGAATATTGAAAACAGTCTGTAATTTTTTTACTTTGCATTATAATGATGAATAAGTTTGAATTGTCTGAACAGCAGAAGCTTCTTGTTGAAAAGGTAGGGGTTTTTCATGAAAAGGCTGGTATGCAACCGGCCCAGGCACGAATTCTCTCCCTATTACTTATCTCTGATAAAGTGGAACTTTCATTTGAAGAAATTCAAGAGGCTTTGGGATTTAGCCGGAGTGCCATAAGTAATGCCCTCAATGCCCTCCTTAACCTGAATAAAATTGAGTATGTCACTTTTCCGGGGAATAGAAAACGGTTTTTCAGAAGTAGGCTCATGAACTGGAAAGAAGATATGAAAGAAGCTTTTCAGGGTCTGTCGATTATGAATGAATTGTTTAAAGAAATCCTTGTCCAAAGAACATCCGATACAAAAGAATTTAACCAATCTTTGGAAAATATAATTGATTTCCTTGACCATATGCAAACAGAAGTACGTGGAATGATTGATCGTTGGGAGGCTGCAAGGAAATAATTGTACTTGTATTTACTTGGTTCGTTTTGATTAGAACTAAATAGTTTTTTGTGATTTTTTTATTATTTTGCAGAATAATATTCTATAGTACCATCAATTTTTACAGAATAAACTAAAATGAACATTTCTATCGCATCTCAGGGTCTTCAGAACTGTACATCATTCGTCAAGATTTCTCCTGGATCACTGTCGTTATGAAAAAAGTATTATTAGTAATCTTTCTTTTTCCTGTTTTTGCTTTTGCTCAAAACATACATACCATTAAGGGACAGGTTCGCGACGCTGAGTTTGGTTTTGGAATAGGTGGTGCGTCCATTGTTGTATCGAATACCAATAAGGTGGTATATTCAGATGAAGCTGGTTTTTATAAAATGAACCTCGCCGAAGGCAACTATACGCTTGTAGTGACTTCATTGGGGTATGATACCTTATCAAAAAAAGTTAATATAACGGAGGATACAGAGCTTGATTTTATGCTCAAAGAGGAATCTTTTGTTCTAGAGGAGGTTCAGATTACAGGTGATGCGGTTAACCAGAATATCCGATCTACCGAAATGGGTACGGTAAAGCTGGATATTGCCCAGATTAGAGAATTGCCTGTCCTTTTCGGGGAAACCGATATTCTCAAGACATTAACACTAATGCCTGGGGTACAAACAACCACCGATGGAGCTACTGGCCTTTATGTGCGAGGCGGAGGTCCTGACCAAAACCTGGTTTTAATTGATGATGCACCGGTATATAATCCGGCTCATTTGCTTGGATTTTTCTCCGTCTTCAATGGCGATGCCTTACAGGATGTGAAACTTTACAAAGGGGGAATTCCTCCGACCTATGGCGGACGTTTGTCTTCGGTTGTTGATGTTACCATGAGAAACGGCAACAGAGAAAGATTTTCAGCCTCCGGTGGCATTGGCCTCATCTCTTCCAGGTTGACATTGGAAGGCCCTATCGTAAAAGAGAAAGGATCTTTCCTGCTTTCAGGACGGAGGACTTATGCCGATGTGTTTCTTAAACTATCAGCAAACGAAAACCTGCGAAATTCAACCTTGCATTTTTATGACCTCAACCTGAAGGCGGATTATCAAATATCGGAGAAAGACAGAATTTTTCTTTCAGGGTATTATGGCCGCGATGTGTTCAGGTTTGGCCGAAACTTTGGATTTGATTGGGGGAATGCCGCATCAACTTTACGATGGAATCATCGATATAATGAAAAATTTGTTCAGAATACCTCACTGATCTTTAGTAACTATGATTACAGTTTTAACATTGCCGCAGGCGATTTTGATATAACATTGCTGTCTGGTATTCAAAGCTATAATGTTAAGTCGGATTGGGATTATATGCCCAACCGCCGTAACCATATAAAATTTGGAGTCAGCAGCATTTACCATCGTTTTAATATGCCTTCTTTCCGGTCTAACATAGCCGGGCTTGAAGAGTTTAACGTCCCCTCACGTTATGCATTGGAAAATGGAATTTATGCACAAAATGATTTCGTATTAAATTCAAAAGTTTCAATTAATTATGGCCTTCGCTACTCTTTGTTCAATTTAATGGGGCCGGGTGATGTCTATTCATTTGATGAGAACAGGGAAAATGTCACCGATACGACCACGTATAACCGCGGCCAATTTTATAAAAACTACGGTGGGCTTGAACCCCGCCTTGCTATTACCTACATAGTTGACCCCAGGCAATCAGTTAAAGTATCCTACAATCGGATGAGGCAATACATACATTTGCTGTCTAATTCCGCCGCTTCAAGTCCTACGGACTTGTGGATACCTGCCGGAAATGTTGTAAGCCCTCAGATAGGAGATCAGATTTCAGCAGGATATTTTCGAAATATCAAAGAGGGGATGTACGAAGCATCAGTAGAAGTTTATTACAAGGATATGCAAAACCAAATCGATTATAAGAATGGTGCCAACATAACCTTTAATCCAACCATTGAAACAGAACTTCTCTTTGGGCGGGGCTATGCTTATGGGTCTGAATTCCTGATACGTAAAAACAAAGGAAGGTTGACCGGATGGATCGGCTATACTTTATCAAGGTCTTTCCGCCAGATTGAAGGCATCAATCAAGGCTTGCCTTTCCCTGCACGCTATGACAGGATACACGATGTTTCTGTGGTGACATTATACAAGCTTTCCCAAAGGTGGCGCATGTCAGGAACGTGGGTGTATGCTACAGGAAATCCGGTAACTTTTCCTGAAGGAAAATATGAGTATGAAGGGCGTATAGTAAATTTCTATACAGGCCGTAATGAGTATAGAATGCCTTCCTATCATCGAATGGATCTTTCATTTACACATGATCGTCCTGCAAGAAAGCATTTTCAGTCAAGCTGGAATTTTTCAGTATATAACGTGTATGCAAGGCAGAATCCTTTCCTCATAACTTTCAGGGATTCGGAAGCCGATCCGGAAGTAAAAGAGGCCGTGCAGGTGGCTTTATTTCAAATAATTCCTTCTGTTACCTGGAACTTTAAATTTTAACCTATTATGAAAGCGCATATCCTTATATCATTCGTTATAATATGTACCTTGTCTTCATGTGAGAAGGTGATAGACGTGAACCTTAATGAAGCATCTCCCAGGATAATAGTTGATGGCAGGATTACAAACCTTGATGTGCCTGACACCATTAAGCTAAGCAGGTCCGGTAATTATTTTGGTCGTGATGAATTCGAAAGAATTATAGGTGCAGAAGTTGTTGTGGCAGATAATGCAGGCAATAGGGAAGTACTGCAGGAAAGTGCTCCGGGAAGATACGTGGCAAACCAGCTAAAAGGAGAACCCGGAAGGAATTATCACCTCCAGATATCCTATGGAGATGAGACTGTTCAAGCCAGTTCACCTTTCCCTCACGCTGTTGAAATAGACAGCCTCACATACAGATACAGGAGCGGAGAATTCTTTCTTGCAGATGGAAATTATATAACACTATATTTTGTAATACCTGAAGGGATTACCAGTTACTTTCTGCTTCGTTTAAAAAGTGATAGCATTATGTATAGTTTTAATCCTGACAATTTTATATTATTTACCAGTGAGTTTTTTCCGGACAGGAAGGTAGAATATGAAATAAACCAGGCAACGTTTGGCCTGGGGCAAGCCGAGGTTGAATTAGTCTCTTTGACAAGGCAGGCCTATGAGTTTTATTCTGACCTGAACTCCATCAGAGGGAACACTGGTGCAAATCCATTTACAGGAGTTCCTGAAAATCCTAAGAATAATCTTAGCGGAGGGGCTTTAGGGTATTTTCAGGTACAGGCAATCTCCATTGGTTCTATTGTTATTGAACCTTTAACCGGTTTGCCTTAATCTTATGTTAACCCAAAAAATGAATGATTATGATGAAATGTGTTTTTATTGGTCTCATAGGTATATTTTTACTAACGGTTTTTTCTTCCGGCCGGTCTCCTGAAGTGGCGCAGGAAAGTAAAACATCGTTTGTCGTCAACGATTTTTCCACCGGTGAGACCTATTTCACAGGTGTGGTTATCTCAGTTATTAAGGGTGAAATGGTTAACAGAACTGTTTCATATTTTAACAGTGATAAAAAGCTGGTTCAAAAGGAGCAAATCTCCTATAACAGGAAGACATTAGGGAATATAAGCTATTCAATGAATAATTATTTGACAGGAGGTTCTGTAAAAACTACCATTCAGGAAAGTACAGCTAGGGTAATTTTTAAAGAGAACGGTAAAAGTGATGAAAAAGAGAAAAGCGCTTCCTGGAGCCGCAAGAATTTTCATTCCGTTACCCTGAATGACATGATTAAGAATAATTGGGATGTTTTACTTAATGGAGATAAATTGTCATTTAACCTGCTTGTAGAGAGCAGGTTTGATACATACGGCTTTCAATTTGTCCCCAAAGGCCAGGTGGATGTTGATGGTGAAAAGCTGATAAAGCTTAAAATGGATGTGCAAAGTAGTTTTTTGAAGCCATTTATGCCGAGGGTGGAATATTTTTATACCAATAGCGGCACTTTAAGAATGTATGAAGGACCTTCTCCAGTAGAATCCAGTCAAATGAAAGGAAAAGAAGTTAAAGTCACATACACCGCATCCAAGTAAGAATATGAACACAGGAGTCTCTTTCATCGGACTCCTGTTATTCATTGCGGGATTTATCCTATACAAGTTGCTTTTCACTTTCAAGAATCGCTTTATAAATGTTTCGAACATTTTCCTCCCAGGTATGTGACGAAGCAAAAGCTCTTCTTTCCTTGAATTTTTCTGTGCTATCCTCTGTAACGGCTTTGCGAATTAACTCCGGATAATCTTCCTTCGTATCTGCCAGATATACATGCTCCTTGAAAAACTCCATGGCTCGGGTATTGGTGGCAACCACCGGTTTACCCATAGCAAGATATTCATCAAGTTTTAGAGGATAATTTCCTATCGTTATAGGGTTAATGGTTTGTGGGTTGATGCATACATCAAAGTTGGCTATGTAGGAGGGAAGGGTTTCTATGGGCTTTTGTCCGAGAAACCGGACATTTTTCAATTTGTGAAGTTTGCTCTTTTTGAAAAGGTCGTCTTGGGTACCTATTAGGACTAAGGTCCAGTCGGGCATGTTTTCCGCAATATGCTCCAGCGATGCGATATCCAGTCGCAAGGCTGTTAAAGCTCCTGTATATCCAATGATTGGCGAAGGAAGGGTTTTCAGATCCTCAGGTTTTTCCTTAACATCTTCCGGATCAAACAGCCTCAGGTCGCATCCCTGCCCGATGAAAAATGATTTCGGGTTGAATTTTTGGGCATAATCGGCATAGTACGAAGAGTTTGCAACGACCACATCCGATTTTGCAATGATTTCAGGTTCGAGTCTGCTTCCGTGCCTGTTCCAATAATCAACGGCCGTAATAAAGTCTCTTATGTAGAAGACTGTTACGGCAGGATTTAAATATTCTTTTAAGTAATAGCACCTGAATAGCTCATTGTCATTTAAAAGGATAACATCTTTAAACCCCAGCCTGCTAATCGCTTCGTTGATTTTACCTGCTAATTTTTTACTGTTTTGTCTGTTAAAGAAGTTAAATAGGGTTGGGTTTTTGATCCAGTTAACGGATTTACTAATGACTTTAGGGTAAAATTTCCAAAGGTTCCCTTCAACCTGCTGCAGATCATTTTCTTTTCCTTTGATGACCTGAAATCTCTTTCTTGTTAATTGATCAAAGGGCTTTCGCACCATATTGCCAAGCTCCAGAGGAAGATTTACAAATAATACTCTGTTGTTCCTTGCTATTTCTTTGGCTATATTAGAAGCGTTTTTGCTGCCAACCTTATCATCCCAATTTTCAAGTCCAAGAATTATAAAATCTCTATTCTTAACTTCTCTGATATCCATACCTCACAAATTCGTTCCACAATTTTGCACCCCAAAAACCTCTCAGTTTTTGCTGCAACTCCTACATACTAGACAAAATTACACCCTTTATAAGTTTCATTGAAGAATTAAAGTGTTGATTTTCATTGATTTTTGTATTGTTAAAAAGTAAAAAAAATGTTTGAAAAAAATAACTTTTTTTCCACGGGAAATAAAAAAGCGGCTGGTTTGCCGCTTTTTTATTTAATATAAAGTTTGCCTACATTAGGTTGATTTTGTTCTCTTTACATTTCTTCCTCATTTCCTCAGGCCAGATGCTTGACTGAACCTCACCTATATGAGCCTTCTTTAGCAGAAACATACAAATTCTTGATTGGCCAATACCTCCACCAATAGAATAGGGGAGTTCCTCATTCAAGAGCATTTTATGAAACTGGAAGCTTTTTCGATCTTCCTTGCCGCAAATACGCAATTGTTTTTCCAGGCTCTCTTTGCTTACACGAATACCCATAGAAGAAACCTCAAAAGCCCTGTTTAAAACAGGGTTCCACAACATAATGTCTCCATTTAAACCTATGAACCCTTCTTCATTTTCCGTGCTCCAGTCATCATAGTCCGGAGCTCGGTCATCGTGCTTTTCCCCATTAGATAAGGAATGTCCGATGCCAATGATAAACACCGCTCCATGTTTCTCGGTTATTTTATCCTCTCTTTCCTTGGGTGAAAGGCCTGGATACATTTTTAACAAATCCTCGGCATGAACAAAGGTAATTTCTTCCGGGAGTGATGGTTTGATGGCGGGATATATTTCATTAATATAAAATTCTGCCCTGGTAATGACTGAGTAGATGTGGTTGACTACTTTTTTTAGAAAGGCCACGTTTCTGTCCTCTTTGGACATAACCATTTCCCAGTCCCATTGGTCGACATATAACGAATGCAGGTTTGACAGTTCTTCGTCTGAACGAATGGCGTTCATGTCGGTATATATTCCGAAATGTGGCTGAAGGTTCAGGTCCTTCAGTTTGATTCTTTTCCATTTTGCAAGGGAATGAACCACTTCAGCTACGGCATCTCCCATGTCTTTGATAGGGAACGATACCGGCCTTTCCCAGCCACCCAGATCATCGTTTATACCTGTTCCTCTTAATACGAAGAGTGGTGCCGTTACTCTTCGCAATTTTAACTCTGTAGCCAGGCCTTCCTGGAAAAAATCTTTAACCTGCTTTATTGCTACTTCTGTTTGTTGTACATCTATAGGGGAGGCATAACCTTTGGGGATGATCAATTCTTTAGACATTCTATTGATTTTAGTTTCTTTCGTGGTCAAAACTACAAAAAAATAGAAAATACTACAGAAAAAGTATAGAAATCATGTGAATCTTTTAAAAATACCCGGATTATGCAGTTACTTCCATGTTTTTCAGGTAGACTTTAAATTTTGTCCCCATGCCGGGTTCGCTTTCTACTTCAATTTTACCCTGATTTTTTTCAATCATACGTTTGATCATAAAGCCTATCCCGGCTCTGTCTACATGATCATGGAATCGCTTGAAAATAGTAAATAACTTCTTGCCGTGTTTTTACCAGGTCTATTCCCAAACCATTTTCCCAAATGGTTAAAACAGTATATGAGGGCTATCAGAAAAAGGTAAGCCATTCGGGCAGACATGGCATTGCGTAGAATTTGTCCGGTAATTTATTGTTGTTTAACATTAATTAAAAAGGTATAAACTTAAGCGAACCTCGAAGCTATAACCAATTCTTTACTCCCTTGTTCATATTTATAAAAGCCTTCACCGGATTTTACGCCTTTATGTCCTGCCTCAACCATATTAACTAACATAGGACATGGTGCATACTTTGGATTTTTAAATCCTTCATATAGTACATTCATTATGTATAGGCAAACGTCCAGTCCAATAAAGTCTGCCAGTTGCAAAGGCCCCATTGGATGCGACATGCCAAGCTTCATAACCGTATCAATTTCCTTAACGCCGGCTACACTTTCATACAGCGTATAAATAGCTTCATTGATCATCGGCATAAGAATTCTGTTGGAAACAAAGCCGGGATAATCATTTACCTCTACCGGAGTTTTTCCCAGTTTAGAGGAAATATCCATAACCAGGCTGGTTGTTTCATCGGAGGTGGCATATCCACGAATTACCTCTACCAGGGTCATGACGGGAACAGGATTCATAAAGTGCATCCCAATAACTTTATCAGGGCGTTTGGTGGCAGATGCTATTTTTGTAATTGAAATAGAAGAGGTATTGCTCGCAAGAATGGTGGAAGGGGGACAGACTTTTTCCAGGTTTTCAAAGATGGAAAATTTGACATCAGGCATTTCTGTCGCAGCTTCTACAACCAGGTCAGCATGGGAGGCACCTTTTTCCATAGAGGTAAAAGTCTTAATGTTGGACAATGCCTTGTCTTTATCTGCTTCACTTAGAATTCCCTTTTTTACCTGACGATCCATATTTGAAGAAATGGTCTTTAGTCCTTTCTCCAACATTTCTTCGGACACATCAATTAAAGAAACAGAATAGCCGGCCTGAGCAAATATATGTGCAATGCCATTGCCCATTGTGCCGGCACCTATGACGGATATATTTTTCATAAAAAATAATTTGAACGAAAATGAACTCAAATAACCAAAAAAAAATTCTAAGGTTAAAAAAATAAATGAAATGAAGGATTAAATATTGTCTTAATTTGGATAGGTTTTAAATAACTTTTAGATTGCATCGTTATTTATATCTGATCTAAATAAATAGGCTTCGTTTAATTTAAAAAGAATATTCTGAATGAGTAAATCAAAAGTAAACCTGCCGTCCTTTTTTGCATTATTTGTAATTGTTGCATGCATTATACTGTGTTACGTTATGTTTTTCACAGTTTTTGGACATCCTGAAAATTTTGTGGACAATAATCCGGAGAACCATCCGAAACCGGGGAACTGGCTTGGGATTATTTTTAAAGGTGGTATAGTGGTACCTATGTTGATGTCGTTCTTTTTGATGGTAGTTGTTTTTTCCATAGAGCGTGCAATTACTATTACCAAAGCTTCCGGTACTACCTCTATTCCAAATTTTACTCAATCGCTGAGAAAATATATGTCTTTGAATGATGTTTCCGGAGCTTTAGATCTTTGTGATACTCAAAGAGGAACCATAGGTAATGTGGTACGCTCGGTTCTTGAAAAGTTTGACTCTATAAAGAAGGATACCAACCTGAATTTTGAGCAAAAACAGTCCTTATTGCAGAAAGAGCATGAGGAAGCTACTTCTCTTGAAATGCCTATGTTGGAGAAAAACCTGACCATTCTTGCCACACTTGCTTCCATTGCGACCCTGGTAGGATTATTAGGAACCGTTATAGGTATGATTAAAGCCTTTGCTGCCCTTGCAACGGCCGGTTCTCCGGATGCCGTGGCGCTTGCGAATGGTATTTCAGAAGCTCTTATCAATACCGCTCTGGGTATCGGATCGTCTACATTGGCTATTATTTCCTACAACTTCTTTACCAGTAAGATTGACGATATTACCTATGCATTAGATGAGATTTCTTACAGCCTTTCTAAAAGTTTGTCCACCGGGGATTCTAAAAAAGAAGGACAGAAAGCAGTATTGAACTAAAAAATTACCGGCAAGATGGAGCGTATGGAGCTTGTACATAAAAGTATGGATGATATTGTCTTTGAAGACAAGAATAAGCTGTATGGTGCATATCTGCTACGTAAGCTTTATTCGAGAAACATCCTTGTAGCTTTCTTTGCAACAGCGGCCACATTTGCTGCCATTTTATTTACCTTTTTCTATTTTAGTACAAAGGAAAAGGAAGAAATTGTAAAGATTGTGGAAGTGAAGAATGAATTGATCGAACTTCCTCCCATTATGCCGGATGTGGAATTGCCTCCTCCTCCGCCGCCGCCCAAAATAGAAATGCCGGAAATTAAGACGGTAAAGTTTGTCCCTCCAAAGGTTGTTCCTGATGAACAGATACAGGTAGAGGAAATTCCTCCCAGCATTGAAGAATTGGCAGAGGCCGCAATAAGTGACGTTACCCAGGATGGTGATTCCATAGCGGATAACGGAGTACCTAATATTGAAGGTGTACTCGGTGGAACCGGCGATGTGGAAGTTAAAGAACCTTTAATTATTCGATCTGTTGGAGCGACCTTTCCAGGAGGACTGGAAGCATTTAACCGGTGTATTCAGGATAAAATTCAATATTCGCGCCTGGCCATTATGAATGAGGTGGAGGGAACTGTTCATGTTAGCTTTAAGGTTACCGCAGAAGGTAAGGTAACCAATGTTAGGGTGCTAAAAGGCATTTTTAAGGATCTGGATGAGCAGGCCATCAAGGCGGTACAGGAATGTGAAGGATGGACTCCCGGTATACAGAATGGGGTAAGGGTCCCAATGGGTATGCAAATACCCGTTCGATTTACTTTACCTGATAGATATTAAAATATTTATGTTATGAATAAACTAAACCCTCTTCTTTTTTTAAAAATCTTTATTTCCTTTTTCTATGTGGGATTTGGCCTTTTTCTTATATCCAATCCTCATATGCTGGGTAATAACTTTAGCCACGGAACTACTATGACCTTGGGTGGTGTTCTTATTGCCTATGGCATTTTCAGAGGTTATAGGGTGTACAAATCTAATATGGGATAATGATCAGAGTTTTTTTTTATTTAGCGTTTCTTCTTGTTTTTAGCCTTATTTCTTGCGGTGGAGAAGAAAAAAACGAAAAAATAAAAGATACTCCTGTATCAGGAGAACTAAGGATTTACGCTGACGAATCCTTTTTGCCCATCATTGAAGCCCAGGCAGGGACCTTTCAGTATTCCTATCCGAAAGCCACAATCAAGCTTGAGTGCTTTTCTGAAACGGAGGTGATAACAAAGTTTCTCAACAAAGAGACGGAAGCTATTGTTACAGGCAGAGATCTTACGGATGACGAAAGAAACTATATAAAAGATTTAGAAAGAACCTTTGCCATACACAAAATAGCTACAGATGCAGTGGCTTTTATCGTACATAAAGATTTTCCTTTAGATGAACTTTCTAAAGAACAAATATTAGCTGTTTTCGCAGGTCAACATAAGAAATGGGAGAGTCTAGACCATAAACTTTCTTCACAGAACATAGACATTGTTTTTGACCGAAGCGGATCAAGTAATTATAAAATTCTTACTGATTCCCTGCATTTTAATAAAGAAAATCTGAACGTATTTGCCGCAGGAACTAATGAGAAGGTGTTTGAATATGTGCGAAGCCATCCGGAAGCACTTGGTATAATCGGAGCGAATTGGATCAGTGATTACGACGATCCACAGGTAAAAGAAAGATTAAAGCATGTAAAAGTGTTGGATGTATCTGTCAAAAATCAGGAAGGTGTGTATGTAGCTTATAACCCCTTTCAGTCGGATTTAATGACGGATCATTATCCCTTTCTAAGAAATATTTATTATATCAATTATACGAGCAGGACAGGTTTACCTACCGGCCTGGCATCTTTTATTTTGAGCGACCGTGGCCAACGGATCATGTTAAAATCCGGATTGATGCCGGCACAGATCCCGGCACGGGAAATTCAGATCAGAAATTAATTAACATTTCCTTAACATTACTTTTGGAAACTGTTAAGTACATTATATTAATTTTGCAGACGGAAAAAAAAATAAACTATAGCAATGAGCATCAAAAATATACTTCTACCATTTCTGTTTTCTTTCTTTTTGATAACCAATTTAAAGGCTCAATCAATGGAAGATGGATTGGCCTATATGAATAATGAGCGTTATGGAAAAGCTAAAGAAGTATTTCAGTCGCTTATAAAGAAGTCACCCAATGCAGATTACTATTATTATTTAGGAGAAATTTATCTTTCTACAGAAGCTCCGGATTCTGCCAAATGGGCATTTAAGGAAGGTATAAAGGTATCAGAAAAAGCACCACTATGTTATGCGGGTTTAGGTAAGGTTTTTTTTGCATCGAATAAAGAGGAGGCAAAAGCAAATTTTGACAATGCCTTAGCTTTATCAAAATCCAAAAACCCAAAAGTACTGCTATCAATAGCTGATTTTTATATTTCTTCTGATTATAAAAATTATAGCTATGCCATGGAATTGTTGGATAGGGCTATAAAGTACGACGAGAGAAACCCAGAGATTTATCTGCTATATGGCGATGCTTACCTGGAACAGAATGATGGTAGTAAGGCGATGGAAAAGTATAACAAAGCCATATTTTATGACAGCAATTATGCAAAGAGCTACCTTAAAATTGGAAAACTATATTCCAGGGCAAAAAATCATGACCTGGGCCTTATGAACTATGAAAAAGCTATTGCCATTGACCCTGATTATGCTCCTGCTTATAAAGAAATAGGTGAGGTTTACTACAAAACAAAGAAAATTGATAAAGCCATTACTGCTTACAAGACTTACGTAGAAAAAACCGATAATAACGACTTTAGTAAGTTTAGATATGCCTCTTTTCTTTTCCTTAATGGAGATTATAAGGCAAGTATTGATATTTTAGAACCATTGGTTGCACAAAAAGATGTTAATCCCATAGCTTACCGTTTGCTGGCTTATGCGAATTATGAGCTGAAAGATTTTGATAAAGGCTTGAGGTATATGAATACATTCTGGAAAACAGGATATGCCAACCATATAACCACAGATTATGAATATTATGGTAGAATACTTAGTAAAACAGGAAATGATTCACTTGCTGTAGTAAACCTTTATAAAGCATTGGAGAAAAATCCCGGTAAAATAGAGCTTTATAGTGAAATTGCAGATTTACAAAGCGCAAGAAAGAATTATGCAGGTGCTGCTGAGGCTTATGTGTTAAAGTTGGGAAAATCAACTCCTACAGCCCAGGATTATTTAAATCTGGGAAGAGCTTATTTGTTTAGTGAGCAGTTTGAATTAGCTGATTCTGTATTTGCTAAACTTACCGAACTTCGCCCTGATCTTACAATCGGGTTTATGTACAGAGGGAAGGCTAATGCAAACCTTGATCCGGAGTCAGAAAAAGGACTTGCCAAGCCTCATTATGAAAAGGTGGTGGAAATAGTAGGAAGTGAAAAAGAGAAGCACAAAAAAGATTTAATTGAAGCACATTCTTATTTGGGTTATTTCTACCTTTTGAACAAGGACAATGCGAAAGCCCTGGTTCATTGGAAGGAAGTGTACCAACTTGACCCATCCAATAAGAACGCTGATCAGGTTATAAAAGGATTGCAGCAGAACTAAAAAACGTGATTAGCGAGAACGTACCGGCTATTATTTTTTTAGATCTTCTTTATATATTCTGATTAGAATATTAAGCTTATACATGTCGAAGAAGGTCAGACTGGGAGAGGGGGATAGCAGGTTGTCCTCAATCTTCTTTTCCATTAGCTTATAACTTGCCAGGAACGCATTTAGCATCCTGAGTCGTTTGAGGCGAAGGAATGTCTGGTATAGGGTTGTTTCCAAGCCATAGCCATTTTTTGCGATCAAATATAAATTCCCGACCCCTTCTTTGGTTTTTCTCAGAAAATCCTGATTGCTGTCAAGACCCATATGAAAAACAGGGTTATGGGTATAGGTTATCGGGATTTTCTTTTCTTTCAGTTGATACCCAAATTTTGTGTCCTCGTGTCCATACCCTTTAATTTTTTCATCAAGTTTTATGTCATTATATACACATGATTTTATCATCAGGTTATTTAACATAAAGCTTTTATATGGTTTTTTCTGACGGTTTTCCGGGGAGAAAAACTCTCTGGATATGCCTATTTTCCAGTGAAGTGTGTATTCCGGACCGGGAGATGTTACCGGGTAGGTTCTTCCTCCGACAACTACAGGATCTTTAAAGTGGTGCAGGTAGCGTTCTAGAAATCCGGGAGGTACTCCACTATCTCCATCCAGAAAAATAAGGGTGTTATATGTAGCTTCTTCAGCCAGTAGGTTTCGTATAGCTGATCTACCAATGTTATCAGGAAGTTCTCTGTACTTTACATAATCATATTGGGCGATTTCCTCATTGATTTGTTTGATTCGATCTATGGATCCGTCATCGAGGCATACGATTTCTGTTGGTATACGCCCAAATACTTTTCCGACCTCCACGGATAATGATTTCATCAGAGGCCTGGCATCAGTATTATAAATGGGTATGAGTATGGATATTCCCTGTGGCTTATTTTTAATCATGACGGAAACTGAAGACTTCCTTTCCGGAATCCAATACACTACCATTGGTTACTTTAAGCACCCGGGCAGGGTATTTGGTTAGAAATTCATAATTATGGGTGGCCATAAAAATGGACGTGCCACTTCGATTTATATTGCGGAAAATTTTTAAAATATCTTCTGCCACTTCCGGATCCAGATTTCCCGTAGGTTCATCGGCAATAAGAATGCTTGGTTCATTAATCAAAGCCCTGGCTATAACGACTCTCTGCTGTTCTCCACCAGATAACTGATGAGGAAGCTTATTTCCTACACCACTTAAACCTACTTGCAATAAGACTTCTGACAATCGTTGCTTTATCTTTCCGCTTTCTTTCCACCCGGTTGCTTTCATTACAAAAATGAGATTTTCAGTAATGCTTCTGTCGTTTAAAAGCTGAAAATCCTGGAATATAATGCCTATTTTTCTGCGTAGGGCAGGTACTTTGCTTTGCTTTATTCTATACAGATCTATGGAGGCTACCGTAATGTTTCCTTCTCTTAAGGGCAAATCTGCATAAAGAGTTTTTAAAAGAGAGCTTTTTCCGCTTCCGGTTCGCCCGATGAGGTAGACAAACTCTCCTTTGTCAATTTGGAAATTCAGATCTTTTAGGACAGGCACCTCGTCCTGGTAGATAGTAGCATTTACAACTTTAACAACAGGTTCAGACGAAAATTCCATTTATATATCCAGTTTATGAAGTTTTCCAAACGGCAACTCACCTATCAATTTGACCAGTTCTTCTTCTTTATCCTGAAGCCCAAATTTTAGTAATTGCTGTTGTTTTAAGGGCCTGTCTGCTCTGAAATAGGCAATTAGCACAAAGTTGTCATCTCTGAGTTGTATATAATCAGGTATTTTGGCTTTTCCTTTTACTTTAATTATATACATATTACTATCCAGTGTATGCATTATAATCCTTTTTTATGATCACTCAAAAACTTTTCCAAACCGCTGTCGGTTAGTGGGTGTTTTAATAGAGAGGTGATCACATTTAAAGGGCAGGTAGCCACATCGGCTCCTATTTCAGCGCATTTTATCAGGTGCATGGTGTGTCTGATGGAAGCAGCAAGTACTTCTGTCTCAAAGCCGTAATTTGAATAAATGTCTACAATTTGCTCAATCAGGTCAAGGCCGTCGGTTCCAATGTCATCAAGCCTTCCTATAAAGGGAGACACATAGGTTGCACCTGCCTTGGCAGCTAATATAGCCTGGCCTGCATTGAATACAAGGGTACAGTTGGTTCTGATGCCTTTGTCTGAGAAGTATTTCAAGGCTTTAACGCCGTCTTTGATCATAGGGACCTTAACTACAATGTTAGGATCAATTTCTGCTAATTCTTCACCTTCTCTGATGATCTCATTATAGTCAACCGCAATAACTTCAGCACTTACATCACCACCTACTATATCGCAGATTGATTTGTAGTGGGCAAATACTTTGTCCTTTCCTTTTATACCTTCTTTTGCCATAAGCGAAGGATTGGTCGTTACACCGTCAAGGACTCCGAGGTCATGGGCTTCACGTATTTCATTCAGGTTTGCGGTATCAATAAAAAATTTCATATATGCGTTTGATTATTTTTAGAAAAGACAAATCTAATGATTTTCCTAAATAGGGAAAGGACTTTGTAGAAAAAAAGAAAGGTAAGCCAATATCGCACCGCTCAACCGCCTACCCTTGCTTCCTTCCGGATCTGGGGGGGTTCAGCAGGAGCTGGTCGTATTGACTTACCGAGGCCAAAAGTAGTATTAAATATTTAATGTGCCAAGTATTTTTATCCTCATTCTTCTTTTTTCTTTGAAGTCCTGCGTTTGAAGATATTCTTCCTGTTTTTAACCGGTCCTCTTTGCCTTTTTGTTTTATTTGCTAAAGGCTTTTCCTTTTGCTGATCTTCAAACTTTTCAATTTCTTTTAATTTATCCCTATATGTTGAATACTTATCCCTTTTAATCCTCAGGGACGACAACATTTTTCCTAGTAAAGTGCCCATGGTTTAAAATTGTTTATCTTTTGCCAAAAATTTCCCTATTAATATAACATACCCAATAAAGTTTAAATTCACCTCAACTAATAACTAATACATCCCCTCAATATCCTTTCTCACATTTTAAATATTTTCTCCATTGAACCGTTTTATGTATAGATGGGTTTAGTCATTAGTATGAAGCCTGAATGTAAAATATTAATAGAAGTTTCTATTATGCAGTAAGATAAGTTTTAGATTAAATCGGTAAAGATTAAAAACTTATTAAACTTCTATTTTTATAAAATAAATGTGGCATTAAATTCGCTATATTTATGTTATAAAATCTGATTGTAGAGGAGAGGGGAAATACGGTGTATTTAAAAAATCATATATTTTCTTTATTTATTTTAATAACATTTTGCAGGTTTTGAACTTATTTGAATCGACTTAAATTTCTCAAGTATATATGTCAGCAGTTAAAAGAATCCAGTATCGTTGTATGAAAAAACCTTTGTTTGAAGGCTTTGAAGAAAATGTAGTCTATAGTGGGCGCACGTTTAATAATCTTTATGAGATAAGTTGTGCCTGGGCAAGTCACAAACCTACCTTTTTAATAGAAAAGAAAGTGTTTGATCAGTATTTTGAGCTTATTAATTCAGATGAACTGGTAACCAAATACTAAGTTCATTCAAAATCATCAAAAAAAGGCATGCTGAGATTATTCACATGCCTTTTTTTATTTTTTTATAATTTACTTTTTATAATCGGTACGTATATATATAATATCAATATTTTTATATTCGTTTTTAGAAATAAGTCATTATAAGTATTATTGTAAATAATTTCTACTTAAGTTAATTAAACTCAAATGAAAATTAAATATTTTCTATTAGCCTTAGTGATTCTATGTTCGGCTCAGGTGTCAGTGTATGCTCAGGATAATGTGAACTCTTTGATGAAAAGGGGGAATAAGCTTTTTAAACTGGAGCAGTACAGAAAAGCACTTCCTTTCTATGAGAAAGTATTGGAACAGAAACCGGGACATGCGGATGCCACCTTTAAGGCAGGAGTTTGCTATTTACACCGGTATTCTAAAGAAAAAGCATTAGAATACATATTAAAGGCTCGCGAACTGGATTCTAACGTTAATAAATTTTACCTGTTTTGGTTGGGAAGAGCTTATCACTCCAACTATGAGTTTGATAAAGCATTGGAAGCATATACCGAATACCAAAATTCCCTTAAGCGTACCGATCAGCGCAACAAAGAAGTAGAAAAATTTATCCGTCAGGTAAATAATGCCAAAGAGTTTGTCAGAACTCCCCAGAATTTTATTGTTAAAAACCTGGGTCCTGTTATAAATACATCATTTTCCGAACATAGCCCGGTGGTTTCAGAAAATGATTCCATATTATATTTCACCTCGAGAAGAGAAACTCCTCAGGGAAAAGAAGATTATGATGGAGAATTTTTTGAAGATGTATACAAGACTATTAAGCAGGCAGACGGATCATGGTCAAAGCCTGAGCCTATTACCTTAAATACCTCCGGCCATGACGCCAGCATACAATTGTATGATAACGACTCAAAAATGTTGTTGTACAGGCAAGCTAAAGGTGGTGATATCTATTATACTGAAAAAGTAGGGGAGCAGTGGCTGGAACCTGTGAAATTTGCGAACATCAATACCCGTGATTTTGAGGCAGACGCTTTTATTACCGAAGATGGGAAGACTGCCTATTTTGCAACCAATCATTATAAGCAAAAAGGTGATCTTGATATTTATGTTATTCATTTGGATGACGACGGAAACTGGTCTAAACCAAAAGAACTGGGTGGTGTCATCAATTCCAATGAAGATGAAGATGCTCCCTTTATTACTCCTGATGGAAATACCCTTTACTTTAGCTCCAGAGGCCACAAAAGTATGGGAGGGTTTGACGTATTTAAATCAACCAAAGATGAAAAAGGAAATTGGACGGAGCCTGTAAATATGGGTCACCCCATCAATACGCCGGATGATGATGTATATTTCTATTTTTCAGGGGTAAAGAACAAATCTTATATGGCTTCTTACAGAGAAGGTGGATATGGTGAAAAAGACATCTATGAGATATTGCCGATAAGTAAAGTAATTGTAAAAGGGAACGTAGTTGAAGATCAAAGCGAAAAAGAAATTGATAATGTTTCCCTGAAGTTTACTTCCTTAAAGAAAACGACTACCCCTAGTTCGGATGAAAGTAAGGCTAATAGAGGAACATATGAGGTAAATATTTTCTCTCATAATACCTATAAGGTGGAGATTTTTGAAAATGGTACCTTGATTTCTACTCAGGAGCTTGAAATTCCACATGAAACCGATGAAGTAGTTGTGGCAAAAGATTTTGTCGTGCCATTTAAAGAGCGTGGTAAAATTAAAGAAGAGGACACGTTCATATCGATTGATTATAAGTATGTATTTAGAAATATTAAAGTGGAAAAAAATATATCCATACTGAATGAGCAGGAGTTAGATTTAGTGGCTGCGGTAATGAAGAAAAACCCTGCAATGAAACTTAATTTGACGGTAGATGAAAAGGTAGGGCAGTCGAAAGCCGATATGGTATTGGCTCATTTGAAAAAGAAAGGTGTGAATACTTCTAATATTCAGATCTATAAACGTGCTTCTATTGGAGATCTGATTAAGGTTGAACCAGAAGAAGGTAGTGCAGAAAGCCTTGATTTGAATATATTTAAAATTTCAGGTGGAGCTGTAGGTTCTAACTTTATATTAAGAAATGTTCATTTTGAAACGGCTAAAGCAGTTTTAACTCGGGATTCTAAGGATGAATTGTCAATACTTGCAGCCATTATGAAAATGAATCCGGGACTTGAAATTGAAATTCAAGGGTATACCGATTCAAGGGGAAGCGATGAGGTCAATTTGAAGTTATCGGAAAACAGGGCTAAATCGGTATATGAGTACCTGGTGTCTGCCGGCATTGATAAGAGGCGTTTAAAGTATAAAGGCTTTGGAAAGGAAAATCCTGTTGCTGACAACAACACCGAAGAAGGCCGATTGCTTAACAGAAGGACCGAGGTAAAGATCCTGAAGAAATAATAAATAAATTAACTACCTTTGAAGTGGCTAAACAATCAAAAATTGTTTAGCCACTTTCTTTATCCTGGATTATGTGATAGATATCGTCAAAGAACAATAAAATCAGCGTATTTGCGAGCAAAGCGGCTGATTTGATTTGTTTTGCTGCATAATAGAAAGCTCTATTGCATATTCCAGGTTCATATAATAAAATTATAAAATGCCCGTTACGCCTTACAAAGATTCTGCTGAAGGGAAGAAAAAGCAGGTCGCAACGATGTTTGATAACATTTCCCACAAGTATGATTTTTTAAATCATTTTCTTAGTCTGGGAATTGATAAGAGATGGCGAAAGAAAGCTATTTCGATTTTGGCAAAAGAAAAGCCGGCCAATATTTTGGATGCAGCTACCGGAACAGGCGATTTTGCCATTGCTGCTTTGAAGACAGGTGCAGAGCAAGTGGTAGGTGTGGATATTTCGGAAGGTATGCTTTCGATAGGGAGAAAGAAACTTATAGAGCGTGGCTTGCAAGATAAAATCCGTTTGGAGAAGGGAGATTCTGAATCTTTGGTGTATGATAATGAATCCTTTTCGGCTGTTACCGTGGCTTTTGGAGTTCGAAATTTTGAAAATCTGGAGAAGGGGCTTAGTGAATTGCATCGGGTGTTGAGAAAAGATGGAACACTGGTGATTTTAGAGTTCTCGCAGCCAACAAATATTATAATTAAATGTTTTTATAATCTTTATTTTAGATTTATCTTGCCATTTATGGGTAAAATCATCTCCAAAGACAGCTCGGCTTACACCTATTTGCCGGAATCTGTAGAGAAATTTCCATACGGACAGGACTTTTTAAATATATTACAGGAAACAGGGTTTAAAGGATTAAAATGCATCAAGTTAACTTTTGGGGTGAGCTCTATATACATAGGAAAAAAATAGCCTTTGCTTTAGCTATTATAGTAATTTTGATTGGGAATAATGCTTTTGCACAGAGACATGAAAACCCAAGAAGAGATTTGAACCTGCCGTTTTACGATGACAAAACCATGCACTACGGTTTTACCATTGGGCTTAACTCGGCTCGCTTCCGGACGGTACATTCTCCTTACTATTTGCAATCTGATACCTTACTATCAGCTCTTTCTCCCGGATCACCAGGCTTTTCCTTAGGCTTTATATTAAATATGAAGCTTGATAATCATTTTGATATCCGCTTACTTCCTACAGTGGCTTTTTATGAGAGGATGGTTGAGTTTCGTTTCCGAGGAGGTGAAATAGAAAATCAGGTGACGGAGTCTACCTTCATAGAATTTCCCTTATTATTAAAATATAAGTCACAACGCCGCGGAAATATGCGAATGTATGCCGTAGGAGGCTTAAAGCCTAGTGTAGAAGCCGGAGCTAAAAAACGAGATAAAACCGATGACCAACTAAGAACCAATAATACCGATCTGGCCTTGGAATACGGCTTTGGTTTTGATTTTTACTTTCCGCTTTTCAAGTTTTCTCCGGAAATTCGCTTTTCTCACGGATTGGTGAACATGCTCAACAGAGACCCCAATGTTTATAGTCGCAGTCTTAATGTGTTAAATACACATACCGTGTCGTTATTTTTACATTTTGAATAAAAAACTTTATAAAATATATCCAGATTCAATTTTTTTTTGCTATTTTTACCTTAAATTGATTTTTCATTACTTACCAAAACAGATATTTATGAAAAAATTATTACTATTAACCTTATCTTTAGGGATTTCAGGAGTAATCTACGCTCAGGATGAGGGTTGTACTACTCCGGCGATTAACACACACCATGTGTATGAAAATTTTACTACGGAAGCTGAACCTTATCATTGGAGCGATGATGAGAATAGCCCTATGTTTGGTGCAGGATTTTATCCATGGAGAGATACTTCGATGACAGTTGAAACTTCAGGAAGCACTCCTCAAAGGTCTGTGAGCGGAACATTTTCATTCTCTATGGTAAGGGATCATGGGAATGGATATATGACAGTGAATGTAAATCTACCTGTTGGTGCATATGTACCTTTTGGGTTTAGCTTTGGGGAAAGAGACAATGTTGCGGCTAGAACCAGTAACGAAGATCCTTATTTTCTGGATTTGACACATGGAAAAAGTTTTAGGGTGGTTATTGAGAATAGGTC
>JBKBXU010000014.1:0-28875 GCA_046313675.1 Cytophagaceae bacterium | reverse complement strand
ACAAACTCTACGATAGGGATCGACTTATTGCGGGCAGTATGGGCTACAATAATGTGCCAATCACCGTTAGCATTCCTCCAAAGAGCAATATCACCAACTGATGCCCCCAAGCTAGTGTGCTCTTGCTCGATATATTCGAGATTGGAATGTTCTACATCCAAGGCAAAGTAAGAAAAGCCCTGCAGTTGCACAACCTGACAATTTAGCTGGCTCTGAAGCTTGTTTCGAATCATCAACGATGATTGATTCTTGTCAAAAAGTTCAAAAGTGGATCGCCGAGCATCCGCCTGGTCCATTCGGCTCCGGTTTTCAAGTGGCTTGGAAGAAAGATCGATAATAAGGTCGCAGGATTCTCTGACAATCTGCATGTTAATCCCAGCAGGAATCTGACGAAGGCTATCTGCAGATGTCAAAGCTCTTCCAACTAGTTCACATCTCGTGTACAATTTGCAAGCATCAGTATCTTCCCTAAACTTACCGCTTCCAAACAAAATCAATTTCTATCAAACCCTTACCCCCTGAATAATCAATGGCACTACTATATCTCCAATGTTCAGGTACACTAACGAAGCCACCTGACTTCATCATTGGGACACCCAAAATCATAAAAACAAGCTTAGTATTGATTTTTGGTCGTCACTTTTGTCTAATAACATCAATTTTTCTTCACCCGATGGTAGTTTTAATGTTATTCCGAAGATAGTTTTTAGAATATCCAGACCCTTCTCTGCACTTATACCTGCTTTTTTCTCTTTTAATTGCCTTTCAAACTCTTTATATAATTTACATGCTACAAAAGCGATTCTTAAATGAGCCTCTATTCTCCTTTTTTTAAAGTGAAAGACTGGCTTGGGATATTAGGAGAATAAGAGAGGGAAGGAAAGCTCCTATCGTTATGTGTAGCGTGTAGCTACGCTACGTTGTCAGGGAGGGTATCACCGTAGCTATGCGTAGCTTGTAGCCACGCATAAAACCTTATTTCACAAAACATTATATCCTATCATTATGCTTATCTGAGTATAATCGGAAAGACTACATTCCACATTAGGATATAGGACACCTGATGAATTTGGAAAGTCTTTGTCAAATCAAAAAATAGCAGCTTAACTAATTGTCCACTTTTTTGTTGCAATTCCATAGTGTTCTTTATGGAAGAAATTAACCAGACTAAGTCGATAGCTTGTAGCTACCGAGAATACACTATTATGGTAGCCTAGTTTGTGCTTTAAACTATAAAATGGAGCTATGCGTAGCTTGCAGCTACGCTTTCAAGTAACCTATTCTATAAAATCAATATCCAACAAACTTTCCCTCCCTGCATAGGCTGATGCGCTGGAATACACATAATCCTCCGGATTATAAACCAAACCTGCCCTCACTGGATTTTCATGAATGTAATTTAATTTTTGATCATAAAAATAGTTGGTTTCCAATTCTATAGGATGATTTTCGTGCGTCCAAAACTTGAAGTTTTTATTGCGGGATGAACTTCCTCCTTCCCTACTAAAAAGATCCAATAACCACAAACGTCTGCTTTCACCAGGATTGTCAATGGTCTTAATGATTTCTTTGCTCGTAAAAGATTTAAAGTCCCGTATAATGTCACTCAAATTTCCTTCTTTAGCAGAAAGAATCATATGCGCATGATTAGTCATAATTACATACGCATGGACATTCAAGCCTTTATTCTTTTGACAGAACTTTAAGCTATCAATAAATATATCTTTATATACTTGCCGACTGAAAATATCAATCCATAATACTACCTGCAATGTAAGGTAAAATACTCCTTCCTGATTACGTATTTTGTATCCTGAAGAAAAATTAATTTTATCCATAGCTGCGTCGAAAATAATTAACTCGAAAATAAAAAAACTCAATTAATTCATCCAAACGTGATAGCAATAAAATTAATAATCCCATCTTCGCTATGTATACTTGCAGGCAATATATAATCATTCGATAAATCAGCTATGCGTAGCTTGTAGCTACGTATTGAGAAATCAAGATAACAACAGATTTAGGAACTGGGAACTGGCTATGCGTAGCTTGCAGCTACGCAATCCGTACATTTCACAGATTTCAATTGGTAATGTTATTTTTTATTTTGTTGCCTATGCCTTCTTTACCTGTCAGGTCTAAATACGACAGTTTTATCATATACTTGTATGCAAACGGAAAAGAATCCCTTCTTCCGGAACATTTTAAAAAGTCTATACCACACTCCACTGCTTCCACCTGGAGGAAAATTGACTATAACTCCTACTTGGGACAGGAGTTCCGATACATCCAAAACGAATCGCTGGAATGGTATGAACTCCTACATGAACACAAGAGATTAAAAACTCTGGTGCGTACCATTGCCAAAGTATGGATCAGCCTTTCGGTATGCCTGTATATCAAAAAGAATTACCAAAAAATCCTTATCAATGAAATCCAGCGATTGTCTGCCAGCATACCCCTGAAATCATCTCTACGAATATTCAATTTCACCTTACCTGCTTATAAATACCAACTGAACAAGGATCTCCGTTTTCTCTTTGCTTAAAAAAGCATCCTCTGCAACTTTCTCATAAGGAAATTTCTGTGTTAAAAAATCTGCTTACAGATCCAGGCTATACCTGCTGGCCTGTTTCATCCATTGCGCACCATGCCAGGAGGAATGGATTGCTTTTCATTGCTCAAAGTACCTGGTACAAGTATGCCCTGGCCCTGGGAATAAAAAGAAAATTTCAAAACCAGAAATGAAATCTATTGGTATACGATCGGCCCGGCCTAATGAATTCCTGCATGTGGACACGACTTATTATACTATGAAAAGTGGTATAAAATGGGCAATTACTTTTGTGTCAGATAATTTTTCCAGGAAAATCCTTGGATGGAGCATGGCTTTAAAAAATAGTAGCGAAAATGTGAAAAATGCCCTAAATATGGCTCTGGAGAGTATCAGAGCGTATCATCCTGGCCTCGTTTGTGCCACTCTGGTTGCGGATGGGGGAAGTGAAAATCACGCAATAACCGTTAAAGAGCTTTTGGAAAGCACGGAAAGCCCTCAGTTAACAATGGTTGTCGCGCTAAAGGACATTGCCTTTTCTAACTCCCCGATTGAAGCTATTAATAAAATCATGAAACGTTATCTTAGATATTATGATCCTTCTTCCGAACAACAGCTTTACTCCTGCCTCTCCAATGCTGTGGAGGATTACAGTTCGATACGCCCTCATACTTCCCTTGATGGTTTTACGCCTATGGAGGTTTATTCCGGATCTATTCCTGACCTTGACTTCAGAACCCAAATCCGTGAAGCCAAAAATGTAAGGATCTTAATGAACAGAAAGGGGTGTGGACAATGTTGATGTGGCGACAGTAGTTCCTGATATACGGTTTATGGTTATGTTATGATAAAAAAAGTGGTTTATGGTAGCCAGAGGCTACCGCGGACAGTTTAGTTAATGATGGAATGTCTTTTAATAAATCGGTAGCCGCAGGCAACCTATAGCTATGTGGTTAATTCGATATAGTATCTGTTTTTCAATGAGTTCGTTGTAACGAAGTGCTTGTTATGGAAAGATTGTGTAAATTGCAGGGCGAATATCAAGTGTCCAACATAGGTTACATCATTTATAAAAGCAAATCCAAAGCTGTTTTGAGGATCAATGATCATATCCTGAATCAGGCTCTTTACATCAAGAGATAAATCCTCCTCTACAGCCAAAGTAGGTGTAATTATTTGATTGACTTCTGTTACTTGAGGTGAATTTGCTCGTGAAATAGTAAACTCGTTCCATTCGGTCGTAATTCTCCTCACATATGCATAAGCAACAGGAGGTTAATTGTTGAAATAGTTGACTCACCCCACGAAGTGGTTATCCGCCTTACTCTTGCGAATACACTGCCGGATTGTGATCCTCCCCAATTAGGGAGCTTATAAAGTGTAAGTTTAGCTTCATGTATTATTGCTCCTTCAGGTATTAGATGATTAAAGTCTAAATAGGAGTGCCTAGTATCATTAATCCAAGGAGTATACCCTACCTGCAATTGATTACTATTACCATAATTACTACCAGAACCCATATAACCTACAACATAAGCATCCTTTCCTGCAGAAGCTCCAGGCTGCTTCACCATAGATATTACCCCTGTCTCCACATTGGACTCCCCTGCATACACCTGCTTCACACCTAACCTATCCGAGCCATATATGCTTAATTCCTTCTGACGGAAGTTTTCATAGATACAAATTATACTACCAGAAGCATCAGTCATATTGCCTATATTCCGTAGTATAGCTATTCCCATCGCCCTTCATTTCATCATCCTTCTCCATCCCGGTAAATACATCAACCCATTGATGAACTGTAAAATGTAACAAAGTGAACCGCTTGTTGGTCTTTAACAGTATATGCAAAACCCATAAACAAATCTAAATAAGCCGGATTAAAAATCCTATGATATGGGTTCGTGATTACAAATCACGAACAGCAGGGATTGATCATCTACCATACTGTGAAATTAAGCTTATGCTTGGAATGTCTATAATGCCAAAATTCACTACATGTTTTTTCATTGACAAAATTTTTGCAATAATCTTCAATATTATAGATATAAAAGAGCCCGGCTCTGACCATCGCCCTTCTATATAAGTGCAGGTGGAATATTGAGGTTCTGTTTAAACAACTTAAGCAGAATTTTGAATTGACATATTTTTACTCGGACAGCCCAGAGGGAATTAAAACGCAAATATGGATAGCATTGATTGCCAACTTAATATTTACGGTAATCCATAAAAGAATACGGGAGTGCGAACAATTCTTAACGCTGGTGAGCATGGCTTCCAATAATATGGGCTCCTATGTTTGCATGGTCTCATTGTTTAAAACAAGAAAATTAACTGTGGAGGAGCGAAATCTGGAAATAATTCAATTAGATATTTTCGCTATTACCCAGGGGGGTGTTTTTGAAAAATCAAAAAAATCGCCTTAATTTAAGCTTATATAGGATATTTTATGTCTTTTTAATTTTAGTCGGATGACAGTAATTTTCTAATATGATTTTCTGCAATTTTTTGGATGTAAATGTTTTATATTCTCTTAGAATATCTCCAGGATTGTTGTTTTTTGCACTAAAAATTAAATGAACATGGCTTGGCATAATACACCAACAATATATTTCCATGCCCTTATTTGCTCTACAATATGTTAAACTATCTGATAGAATGGTAAAATATTCGTCTCTCACAAAAACATCTATCCAATAAACTGTAGCAAAGCTGACAAAATAAAGTCCTGCTTTATTATAGAATTTATACTTTCGGCTCATAGTGGTTGAAAAGAGAAATACCAAAATAATAAATCCATTAAAAATTTAAAAGCTTACATGGACACCAGTGGTTTATTACTTACTAAAGGTACGAGCTGAAAGCTCGCACCAGCAATAACTATCTTACAACTTAAATGACATGCTCGGACTAGCTGAGACATGCTCGGACTAGCTGAGATATTACCAATGCAAATCGTGCTGTTTCATAATGCTATCTAACATTTCACTTCCTCTCCTGTTAATATCTTTTCTAATATATGATCTTGGGTCATTTACGTCGGTCCTAAAAATATCATCTGGATATTTCTCAGGATTAGGATAATAGAACTTGCAAGACATAAAAGCTTCATAATTACCGCTATAGCTTATCATTTTCATATCTTGTGATAGTTCCTTATTTGAGTCTTTATCATATATCCTTAGCTTGTACTTTGCAGGGTTGCCTAATTTAACTATTGCAAAGTTTTCATCGGTTAAGTCAAGGGCAATTGGTTCTTCAGCAGATATTTCTTTATCTACATTTTCGATAAATACAAAATACCAACCATACTTGCCGACTTCTATGTAAACCTTTATTTCCTTTTTCATAAAACTGTTACAAGCCCCCAATGCTATAATCATCAACATTAAAGTAATTATGCCCTTAGTCATTGTATGCGCCAAATTTAGCTTTATTTGTTTTTTTATACTCTTCATTAAGAGACTTATGAAGCAACAATGCCCTGTTTTGCCGAATACGCAAGTCGATTAAAAAGGCTATACCTGCCGGACCTTTACGCACAATTAAGGGTGCTGCCCTGCTCCAAAATTTAGTAGCGTGTGTACTAATAAACGAGTGTTGTTGATACCTGTAAAAATTACTCGCTTCAGAATCAGTGCTTCCATACACACTCATACTCATAGAAGGATAAGTTCCATGGTTAATCCCAATATTCAACAATCCACCATTGCCAAGTGAAAAAGAAATCTCTTGATTAACGTCAACATTTCTGCCAATAAGTTTTAATCCGAATGTTTCTATGTCAGGAGTTGTAACATGCGCAAAGAAATTAAGGCTGCCTGTTCCGCTCCAGGAACCAGCCGCACCCTGTGGAGTATTGGGCTTACCGGGATAATCTACACCTTTTAGGGCGTCTAATCCAAAAGTTCCCATAACCTCTTTTTTGTAATTATACGAAAACCCTGTAAAGTTTCCTTCTGCATCATAGTTTCCGGTAATTGAAATATTTGTTAGTAATTTAGTTCCTGAAAAGGCTGCCGGTAAAGGGAAAGGTATATCATTGTCTTCATTTATACCGCTTTCAGTTTCAATATTTATGGTACTACCAATATTTTTCCACTTATCTTTGCCTTTACCAATGCTTTTATCCCTTGAGTCATCCCATTTTACATCACCGGCTTTGTTTTTAAACCAATCAGCTCCATTTGGGTCAACGTAGAGTATAGGATTATTTCCAAAAACAGAATAATTGCTAATCCAATCCTTGTAAATTGGATCAAGATTCCACCTTCTACCTATTCGACTATCATACATCCAGTACTCTGCGGAATAATGGCTTCCTGAGGCTCCAGTAATTTCATCCTCTTTCTCTTGCCCGTTGAAGCCGTACCTATACTCCCCAGAGTAAAAATGTCTTTCCGGCATCAGCATCCCGCCAGCGTAATAATCACTAAGGGACACAACGTTCGCAAAGTAAACATCGGCTTTATCGTCGTTATTGTCATTCACTCCTTTTTTCTGATCCGTTACAATGGCACGAACGTTGCCCAAATGATCCTTTAATTCGTAATGCTTGTTATTCAATACCCGCCTGCTGACAATACCATTAATTTCATAGGTAACTTCCAACTTAGGGTGTAAAGATGCGTCTGCATGGTCGCTAGAGGCGAAATACATGAAATTCATGTAGGTAAAACTATTGTTAAACGCAAATCCAAAACTGTTCTCTGGATCATTGATCATATCCTGAAAAAGATCCTTAACATCCAGAACCATATTCTCCTCCTGCGCCAATGTGGAGGTAGTTATCTGATTATCATTTGTAACCTGAGGAGAGTTTGAGTGAGTTATTGTCATTTCCTCCCATGGTGAAACAATTCTTCTAACAAACGCATATACATTGGTTGCTTGTGAATAGCCGGGATGTTTATATAATGTAATTGAAGCATTTAAAATCTCAGCTCCTTTCGGAATGTCATGCTGAAAATCCAGGTAAATAGAGGCTGGAGCATACATACTTCTGCCTATCAATAAAAAGTCACGATCCCCAAAATTATTAGGTGAGGAGAGGTAACCTAATGTATGAGCATCCTTTCCTTCCGAAGCCCCAGGCTGCTTCACCATAGATATTACCCCTGTCTCCACATTGGACTCCCCACTATACACCTGTTTCACACCCAACCTATCCGAACCATATATGCTTAATTCCTTCTGACGGAAGTTTTCATAGATACAAATTATATTACCAGAAGCATCACGAACATAATGGGTATAGGTATCAGGATCGTTATTTTTAGGTTTTACAATCTTCATAACCCTGTTGCCCATGGCGTCATACTTAAACTCAAGGTTAGGTCCCATATTGCTAATCACTTCACTAACCTTTCCATACACTGTCCAACTAACAACTTGCATTCCTCTCTGATCAAAAGTCAAATTACCTAACTCATCATAGCTATAATTTCCGGGATTCTGGCCATGCTGTAGATCTCCGAAACCCATACCATTAGTAGTTGTAATGCCGTCTATAACATGGGTTAACTGGTTTTTAAGCATTTGGCCGTTTTGCTCTTTATAATAATACGTCAGGTCATCCATCAAATAATTATCAGGCCCTACTCTTTTTAATGAAGTAATGTTGCCATTCCCATCATAGGTAAAGCGCTCATCGTAGGAGTTAAGTGTTTCGAACGTACGGCTCGCCCAAGCGGTATGCTGTGTGTTCAATTCATAGGTATAAGCATTTCTCAGCCTGTTGAGCTGGTCGTATTGATACACGGAAGCCCTTACACCTTGGCTGTTATTCGGTAATACCGGACTTCCAGGATCAACATTGTCATTATGAATTTCAGCAAAGCTTTTCCATGAATTTACCCAAACACTAATGTTCCCATTAAACAAACCTTTAGGATCGGAGCCAAAAGAGCTCAGGTTGGCATAAAGAGAAGATGCCCCACCAAGGCCAAGTGAAACATTGCCGATACCGGCATAATCTCCATCGAAATAACCAAGGGTCATCTGGTATTCATCCTGTGCTGCAAACTTATGCAGTCCGTTACCAATGCCATCGTCCCCGGGGTCATAGGTGTTCCGGTCTATGCCATGGACATCGCGCACATGAAACTGTGGAATATTTACCCCTTTCAGCCAGCCTTGTAAGGTATAGTAGTAATCTTTTCCCTGCACCAGGTCTTCCCCTAGTTCCACCCTGGCAAGGGGGCCGTGTGCATAATAGAAGTACCGTGCATCGGTGTCCCACTCATAGCCATCGCACGATGTGCGGACAGCTTTCAGTCGATTGTCCGCATCATAGGCATAAGAATGTATAAACTGGTCATTTTTGCCCCGCTGGTAAAAAAACTTGTTGACATTGCCGCTAATAAGTTCATATTCATACTCCAGTATTTTGGGATCCAATCCGGGAAGTTCCTGAATTACTTTATGTACATTACCATGTATGTCATAGGAATACAGGGTAGATGTCTCGGCATTTCCTTCCTCCGGATAGTATACCGAAGCAGACACCCTGTTGCGCAGGTTGGTCTGGTCTCCCTCGTGTAGGGCAATATCGTAGGTAGTTCGGGTAATCTGGTTTTTCGGGCCTGCCGGAAAATCCGGCTGGTTTAGCAGGCTGAGAACGCTCTTTTGGTTGGCCGGGTTTATAAACCAATTTAGGTCATAGCCAACATCTTCCGCCTTGCCTGTCTCAATAAGTCTGCCTAGTGCATCGTATTTTGTATAAGCAAATTCTCCTTTAGCATTATAACTCAGACGGAGTTGCCCTTTTTCATCATAAAAGAAACGTGTTTCCCCACCATCCGGAGTTTTCTGCCAAACCAGTTGCTCCAGGCTATTGTATTTATAAGTGGTAGCCAGGGTATCGTTATGTTGCGGGCTGGCACCGTTGTATTGTCCGTTAGGGAAAGCTCCCGCTCCCAGAGGCACTACGGCTGCAGGGGGCAGTGTCCGGACAAGGTTGCCGGCCTGGTCGTAATAGTAAAGGGTATAATGCTGCTCCTTGCTTTCATAACTACAAGAAAACTGCTCCTGAAGGTTGAGGCAATTGTTTACTTTCGCTTGTATGAGGTTAGAAACATATTCACGGACCTCCTCTTCCCATCTCCTCATGGCAAAATGGGTTGCGATTTCTTCCAGGGAGGCAATACACTTATCCTTCATCTGCTGAACATCGATCGTATAGCTAAAGATGTCTTCACAGCAGATCCCTGCATCCAGGCCACCTATAAGAAGGGCTTCATCAACGATGTGAAACTCCGGGTCATTCAGGTTGTACTTGTGCACCAGGCTAAGGCTCATATCGTTGATAAGGCTGCCCGTCCCTGTTGCACCGGTTGCTATCAGGTTATTGCCGGATACGCTAAAGGTCAGGTCGGCAGAGGATACATTTAATTGGTTGGCCAGGTTTCCCAGTGAGGTATACGAGGTATAATTTTGCAGGATGTTTTGTCCTTCAAATTGCACGTTTACATAGGAAAGGCTTTGGCCGTTGGTTGAGAGGTTTGCCACAGCAGCTTGTTCAGCACAGGAAGGGTCTTGTGGTGTAGTGCAGGAGGTAAAGCCGGTAGAGACACATGAAACAATAAGTTCTTTCCAAATTATATTAGTAGGATTGTTTATCCTACAAGGCTCAACTACTATTTCATTACCATTGTAAAAGTATACATCAACAACTATTCCATCAACAGATGTATTATTAGCTCCAATATGATCAAAATCAATTCGAGGATTTTTTATTTCATGCATGGAGTTAATATTAATGGTATTCCCATCTGACAGTTTAAAGAATTGCAAAGCTCCGGTAAAACCTGAACAACTGTTTTCGTATTGTCCACTCAGAGGACAACCAGTGCCATTTACTCTAAAACGAAAATTAGAGAACCCAGGGTCATGAGCTATAGTTAAGGATTTATCTAAACAAGAATTACAAT
Organism: Cytophagaceae bacterium; assembly: GCA_046313675.1. Classification (GTDB taxonomy): domain Bacteria; phylum Bacteroidota; class Bacteroidia; order Cytophagales; family Cytophagaceae; genus JBKBXU01. Next base: position 18,387 of record JBKBXU010000014.1, on the reverse strand, counting down.
AAGCACCAATAAAAGTTAAAGCAACATTATTGTTATTTACAACAGAAAAAGGGCTATAGTTCTCCACAGATGGACAACCCAAATGCTCAAATAAACTTGATTGACGAGCTACAACAATTTTGTTTAAACCTTCGATAATTTTTAATCCACAATCCGTTATTGCCATTTTAGGATTAGACTCACAAGTCCCCTCCTCTCCCCAAGCAATCTCTTCCAAAGAGCAAGCACCATAGCTTGCTAAGATCACATTTACATTCTGCAAATACTGGTCTTCAGCCACTGCCGCAGATGTTATAAACGCATAAGGGCTTTCAAAGCCACAGGAGTTTATGCAATAAGCATGAAGGTTCTGGGTTATAGATGCCCGGTCTTCCACACTAAAACTAACCCCACATTTGTTCTCAAGCTGGCGGATCTGAACATCCACATTTTCCGGACATAGACCGGCACATGCGCCCTGCATTTGCGAATGCACCAATGAGGCAATTTCACCAGGATCCGTAGGCATCCGTGGGTCATTAACAATAGATGTTTCTATAGGTTGGTAAGCACAACCGTTTTCCTGAGCCTGAATTTCCAGTTTTATGCCCAAATAGATAGAGCGGAATAGTTGAAACTCCTGTTCACTTGTAGCATGAATGCCGTTATATGGCAACGTGCTTCTGACAAACTCTTCCGCAGACATATACCTTTCCAAAGCCGGACTATAAATATAATTGGCTAACCTGTCAAGCATTAGGTCTGTCCTGGGAGCATTCGTCGGAAAATAAGGATCCAAAGGGTCTGACCCTGCAGCCGGATTTAAATATCCGCCAGGCGCTGCTTCCTCCATATTACTAATCCGAGCCATCTGTTTGTCAAAAATGCTGCTGGCTACATTTTCAATACAAGCCTCGTAATGGCAGTACTCCGGATGTAACTCAGGTTGCCCATCTTCGCCCACTTCATTTATAATCTGTTGTAGAATAGACTTGCATTCATTTTGTGAAACCCTTTCAAAAGCCTCGTTTATGACATTGTCGCAATCATCCTGACAACCTATATCGCACTGCGTAGCATCAATTTCTTCCTTATACTGTGTGATAAGGGCTTGAAGCCGTGCCTGCATATCTGCCCTTTCCGATATTTCCTCTACCAGGACCTCAATGTCCCCGGACTCCATGAACAGTTCTTTCACCACTTTGTACTCTCCCACCATAGTGAACATTTCAGAGAAATTGAGGGAGAAATTATACGTTTCATCTTCACAAGAAAAAGAAGAGGGCGAAACCGACTCTGTGCGGACATTTCCTCCTACAAGCTCCCCGTCAGGATCCAGAATATATATTTTTAAGGTATAGGTGCAGGCTTCGCATACCTGAAACTCCGGCAGGTCATTAATAATACCGGATAGGGAATAACTAAAATTATAGGGGGTATCTTCGATGACATTAAATATGGTATTGGAAGAACGGGTAACAAAATTGTTACGATCCACCCTGTTATTTGCAATCAGATTTTTATTTATATAAAAGTTATCTTCATCAACACTAAGTAAATTTTCCGGTGTACTTCCCGTAAGCGCTGTGGCAACCACCTGTCCTGACTGATCAAGGTAACTTATGCTCAACTGGCCATTGGGGTCTTTGGACATTTGCTTAAAGTAATGGCTGGCATCTCCCACATTATTCCCAAACAAGCGCCTGAGCTCATTCTCTTCGGCATTCCCATAATAATATTTGGTGTATTGATACCCTTGATGAGGGTCCTGAATCTTAAATTGGCTCCCAAGGCCTGAACTGGCAGATAACCTGCCTGTGCCGTCACGTCTGTATTGGACAAGTGAAAAGGGGTACCCTTCCGAATCGGGGATAAAATCGCGGTGAACCGATTCCACATCATTTTGGGCGGAATAGTAACGGGAAGCCCCACCGGCAGTGCTCAATGGCAATGCCCCGGACTCATAGGACGTATTATGGAAGTTGTCATAGGCTAATTTGCCCACCGAAGGATTTGAGAAGGTATTCAGGTTGGAAACATACGAAAGGTCTTCTTTATTCAATGGAGAGGGCAAGGTCTGAAGTATGGCACGGCCTTCGTAATCATACTTAACTTCGCTGGCAAGCACCAGATGGTCACTGTTCAGGTTTGTCAGCGACTGACGCCCCCGTAAACTCCCGTCATAAAAATCAACCACCTTTTTATATTTCCCGTCTTCAATAAAAACACTGGTAAACTGCCAGTTTAATTCCGGATGAAAAGCTTCTGAGGGGGTGATGTCCCAGAAACCGGGAAAATAGTGCCACTGGCCAAGCCGTTTTGTTTTACTTCCTCCAGGAAAATTCCCAATTCCCCTGACCCGGAAATACACCCTTCCCGAAGGATAGGTAGGGCGAAAATCATAGTGCTGCTGCGTCACGTTTACCCTGACCGCTTCCTTGTACAAAAAAGCGCTCTGTGCTGTTTGTGGAAGATCCGGAGCCGGAACTTCTGTATCAATGTAAACCCATTCCAGGTCATACGATTCTGCTCCATGGATGTAAGACCAGTATAAAAGATTAGCAGCTTTGTTCAGCCCTGCCGTACAAGTTGCGCCAAAATTATATTTCGGGTATATGATAAGGCTAACCTCAAAACGGATGTCTTCCAGTAGATGCTGCTCATGGTCAATAGGCAGGTTTTTTGTAAGGCTCGTTACTTCTACCTTTACCTGCCGGGCATTATTGTTGTTCTGAAAGATCATGGATGAGCGGTATACCGGATGCTCGGAATGTGTCCGAATGTCTGCAAGGCCGTTGAACGGATCGCCTGTTACCTCACCGGATTCATCAATGAACGATACGGTGTAAGCCAGGGACATGTTCCAGTGGCTTACCGTGGCCACATCCGAAAGGCTGTCCCTGCTGTATATCAGGGACACTTTGGTTTCATATTCAACCTCAGAATAACTATAGTCATCCGGATAAGAATCGTATAAAAATACGAGCGAGCCTTGCTGAAGGACTGCGCCATTGATCTGCCGGACCAACTGCAGGTCCTGAGAATGTACATATCTCCCGGAAAAAAATGTCAGGAAAAAAAGTAGTGCAAAAAAGCCGGTATTACATTTCATCATCTATAATAATTAAATTATAATGTCTATATGCATCTGATAAAGAGATCTTGGCTCCCTTTTTCAAATAAGTAAAAAGGTTAAAATTTTCTTCTCCCATGGGTTCGCTTTTTTCGGAAAAGCGTATATGGACCTTCCCAACTCCATTTCCAAGTGGGCCATAATGATAAATAATCTGGTCAAAGCGACTGCCTTTCAAAAACAGGTCTACTCTTTCTATCATGCGGTTGCCCGAATATATGGTATACTGTTTAATTCCACCGACACTGCCTTTATACACCAGGGAGTCATACTTCTGTATCAGGCTATCCATATTGAAACTATTGAATTGTTTCAACAGGGTTTGATATTCTGATTTCTTAATATCCTTACACAGGACCTTTTTTTCCAAAGGATAAATGCTAAGCATCTTATCTTCGGTCATCAGGACATGCATATTGTCCATCTTATAGAAATAACTTGTCCCCTTCTTGGCTATCGTATATTCCCGTTGATAAAAGGAGGCCTTTTCATCTGACTTCATCCGTACATCCATCAGAACACTGATGTGGTAATTCTCTGACTGATGGTAATGGTCAAAGGTCTTTTTCAGGTCGGATTGAAAATTCTGCGCCCAGGCTGTAGCTGCAAAAAGAAAAAGGCAGCCAACTAATATGTTGGATATAAAAAACCTATTCATTTCTCTGATGGCTAATATGTTCTTTGAGTGTATAGATACCCTTTTCGGTTTCTTTTTTCACCAGGTAAAGCCTTCCACTTTCATCATAGTAGTACAGGGTGGCGTAGTTGTTATCATCAAGTACGGCAGCAAGCCTGTGGGTGCTTTTATCGTAAACATAGCTTTGCATCGAGGCATTAAAGGGATGAAGACGAAAATCATCAAAGTAGGTTGATTCGTTGGTATTTACATTGATCCTCAATATAACTTTTTGTGCATCGACAGGAACCTGGAAAGAACCTTCTATTTTCTGCCATCCTTCTATAATTTCCCCGGATGGGTACATCTTAAGCCCGGAAACCTCCTGGCCTAAGGCATTACGGAAGTAAAACTCTATATAACGGGTCCCATTGTTATAATCAGGAACATTGATATCGTCCAGGCTCATCCAGCAGCTAAAATGATACTGTTCCCCGGGAACAAAGTCCATTTTATATTGCTCCATCCTATAGATGTTGCGAAGACGGAAACTGTTCTTTCCCGTATGCGCTTTCAGGTTGGTAATATAAGAATTCGAGCCTGTGGGAATGTTGGCAACCGGTTGAACAACCGGGTAAGGAACACTAATCTTACCTTTCCAGATGCCATCTCCAGGGAAATCGCTTAAAACAAGCACCGATTTATTTGAACCCGCTTGGTTTTTAACAGACGATACCGTATAGGAGCCTGAAATTCCTTTATGGATATATTGGTCTACATAAGCACCATATACACTGATCGTTTTCCCGGAAATAATCTGTGCCTGTTCGTACGGAAGGTCAATCGTCAATTCATTATCTACAGCCGTTTCGATGGAATAAGATTTATAGGTAGTATAATAATGCTGCGATTGCGCACTTGTAAAAATACCCAATTTCCCTCCTCCCGTGTTACCGGGATTCAATGAAGCTCCATGATTATATTCCTCAAAACTTTCAAAGCCTGCTTCAAAATTTGCTGCGTTATGAACTACCGCAAGCGGTAATTCCCCACCGAAGCCGTATATAGCGGAAGAATAGGTGCCTAAAATGTCTTTATTCTCTAACTCGATGCCATCCGGAGAATATTCAGTAATGGTATTAACCTTGCGCCATCCATCGCATTGGCCATTAAAGGCATTAGACCAGTCAAATAGGGAAAAATCCTTAATAATCCCATCTACCCTTAGGTCCAAACCCGGCTCCTGTTTTCGCTCGTCAACATATACATAGGATTCCTCTGCCCTCCAGGAACCCTTGCTGCCATTGACAAAGGGGTTGTGGGTCATAAATCCTTTCTCGCCAGTAGGGGAAAAATCTTTAGGCATTTAATCGTAATTGTTGACAGAAGAGGCGGAGAGGACTCTTGATATCTTTTTTGCCTGAGGAATAACAAAAATCTTTTTTGTCAAATTGACATCACATCCTGAATTCCAGTAATTAGCTGAATAAAAGGCATTAAAGGTAATATCGCTAAAACCTGAGCCTGCAAGTGCTGGATTAAATTTGTTATCCATTACCCCATTTCCGGAAAAACTACCTAGATTAGTTGTTCCCTGCAGTAAAATTTCATTTTCCTCTAGACAAACTACACTTGGTATTTCAAAATCTACAAAAGTTGCATGGTAAGTATTACCCCAAAAAATTGTGAATGGACCCTCACAAGATAAAGAATTATTGGAAAGAGCCTTATACATCCCACAAAATTCTATATTGAAAGGAAAGCTCCAATTGCCTTCATTGTCGGCAGTTGTTGTTCCTAAGTATTGGTAATAAAAGAGGTTATCCGAAGTCGGTCCCTCAAACCATGGAAGTATCCTATAAACACCAATATTTTCGAAATTTAAAGAAGTGCCCAATAACATATTCGTATTATTGGAAATTATAGAAGGTCTATGAGCTTCGCCTGAATGAATATAAGTGGAAATAAAATCATTGGTTCCTAAAACAACATTGTAAACTCCACAATTATTAACAAAAATATTATTTATACCTATTCCCGTAAATATATAATTTTTGTTTCCGTTTAAACCTATAAAAATATTTGAGCTAGTTCCCAAAGACATAAATCCAGGTTCATCTCCCCCAATATGAATACCAAATGTATATTTTGGCAGCCAAGGTGAAGGAAACGGATTTATAGAAGCAGGATCCATTTCAAAATTCATACCTAAGAAATTATTATCTATATAAATATTTTCACTCCCGTAAACATAAATAGCGCATATACCTGATGCAACATTTGTATTAGGAGAATCAGTACTGCTTCCATCATAAATAACATTTTTAGAAACTATGATATTACTAGCCGATCTTAAAAGTATTCCATGAGCTCTAAACTTTTTTATTTCCAATCCTTGGATAATTGAACCATTCACCCCCAAATCTCTCAAAACCAACCCTTCAAATGAATACTCATTTGAATTTATTACAATTCGAGGGTTCTCTGAAGGATAAAATCCGATTTGAGTTGTTGCATCTAAAAAGATTTTTTTAGTAATTATAGGAAGGTTAGAAAGCAATGTAATAATTCTCTTTTCTCCGCTGCTTACAATATTGAACATTATATAAGTCCCCCCATTGTTTTGGTTGGCCAAATTCAATGCATACCTCAAAGAACCACACGAAGAGTTATCTGAGGTAGTGGTCACTAATACACAGTTTTGAAAATCACTAGCATATTCAGCAGGCACAGTACAATTACAAGACGCTTCTAAATCTAAAACTCCTGTCAATAAAAATAAAAAGGATAGCAAAACTATTGTGGCCGTTTGTTTCATTTTTATAATTAATTTAATACCTATTACTATTTATTGTTGCTCCCTTATTGTTGGATCCCCTACAGAAGCATTATTTTTATCCCCAAGGGTGGTTATCTGCCCCATAAAGGCTTCCAGATGGTTGCGTCTACCCGACCTTACCAAGGAATATATTCCTGAGCCTGGTTGTAAGCCTGACCTTGTGGCAAAGTAACAGGTGCTTCCATCGCAACCTGTATAAATAACATTTGCTGTTTGGCCTCCTGATTCTATAAACTCATCACCGGGAACAAGCATATTCCTAATACCAGCATCTGCAATCTGCACCGGATAAGCATTCTTTACTGCATCTAGTGAACCAAAGGACAAATCCAGGGACAAACCTGTATTCTTATAGGCTGCACCCATTCCTTCGTAGGCAAAGTGCGCCGGGATCTTATAGTGGAAGATGGGGTCGTCGTAATTATTGGTAACGGTTGTAAGCACAGGCTGCCCCGTAAGGTCATCGTAAAGGACATTTTTTGTACTCACCCTGGAGCCTTCATGGTATACCTCCGTACCGGTAGGGATACCAAACTTATGGATGACCTTATTGCTTACCGAAATGCGCATATCATTGGAAGACATACCAATGGTAGGCCATGGGACTATTACCGGAAGGACTATAAAGCCCAAAAACAACACATCCGAATTAATGTCTACGCCACTGGTGGTAGACTCATTATGTATATGGCGCATATCATGGAAAAACTCGTATTCAACACCCATCAGCCGGGATGTTTCCCTCTCGGTCACACCATTTTTATCAGACACTAGTGTAGGAAGGTAATTGTCCAATTCATAATGGGATATGTTGTTGTTTACACCTGTCCTCCCCGGTAAAGGGTTGCCATACACTTCCTTTATACTGTATTTATATTCGGTCCAGCTTAGGGGATCTGCAAAAAAATCTCCTTTTGCGTCCTGCCCATAATGGGTAACCTTTTTAGGCTTGCCGTGCATATCGTTCAAAACAATGGAGTAGCCCTGGCTGGCCGTCATATTGTTGATAGCTATCTGCCCGATCAAGGGAATTGGCACGAAAAGGTCGAAGGGCTTAAGTTTGATATCGGTTTCATCTACGATCACCGGAAACTCTTTTGCCGTATAAAATTCATGGACTGTTCTTCCTGTAGTTGCTATACCCTCCGGCACAAAGTCTGCCATGGCAGGGTTTTGAGCAATTTTTTCATTGTGAGTGGCAAGGCTTGTAACCGTTACGGACCGGTACCCGACTGTAGGTGCCGGATAATAACTTTCATTCACGGGTAATTCAAAAAACAGGTTGTTATTGGTTTTCAGAGGTATTCTTTCAGGAAACTCTTTCACATTACGAAGGGCAGTTTCATCCCCCCCTATCAGAGGTTCATATGCCGCAACGCCGCTGCTTATCATCTCTCCATTCTCCTCCATTCGATAATCATAGACTTGCCCATATACACTGGAAGGTTCACCGGTCATGACATTCCACTCATCATTAAGCTTGATCTTCTTCACCCGTAAACCTCCGCCATATTTGATTTTATCCGGGGAGTTAAGGCGGATCACGGACCTGGACAAGTGTACGTTCTTGCCCCATTGCTGGGCATGGGCATATTTATTAAAACCACTGAAGATCCGAGCTATTTCCGGGAAAACCTGTACAAGGGAACGCACCTTATTCATAGCCGCGGATTTATTAGCATTGGGATCATCATCAAATGGGCCAACACCTGAAAGATGGGGGTTGATGGTACGAATATATTGCCAGGCTGCCACTGAAAACGGATGGTACGGCAAGCTCTTTTTGCCCACTTTGGGCAGATCCATTTCTATAAAACCTCTTGTATACTCTCCACTGACCGCTGATGTCTGATCAATGCCGGAATTTGATATTGTTGCATAACCCTGCACAAAATCCCTCCGGTTATCTGTCATCTTCCGGATATCCATAAAGACCTTAAAATAAACCGTGCCAGTCTTGTCAAGGTATTTGTCGATCTCCTTACGTAAACGCTGCTGCTTTTGAGTCTCATCTTCCCCATGCATGCTTACCGGCAACCGGTGCTCAAGCTCAAAATATACCCGTCTCCTGGACGCATCAGCATAGCGTTGATGATCAATCTCACTGACCGAACCTGTTCCGGGAGCCAGGCTGGCAATTTGGAACATCTGCATGGCCGTTTTATTTTGCACATAGGCATAGTCGTCGGATTCGTACTCCACGGATATCTTTCCGCCGGAAGGCAGTTTAATTTCTTTAAGGTTCCAGGCAGATATATTCCTGTGAAGTTTGTTTTCAAATTGGGAATCAGAATGTTTAAACTGTTCTACATAAGGAAATTCCATGGCTGAACATTCATTGTCAAAATCCTTAAAGTTTCCCCAGCGGTCATATTTTGCCATGTGGTAGTCGGGGTTCTCTAAGGGATCATTCTCATTGTAGTTAAATTCATAGGGGCTAAGCCTGCCCCTGGTATTGTTTTCATAGGTAAAATAGACTTTCTTCAGCGTAAGTTTACCGCCCGAATTTATTCCATTTATGACATGTGGATCAGGTTCATTACTATTATTATGTACCCCTTTGCACAGCTCATAGCTGTATTCAAAGTGTACCGTCTTAATAAGCTTGTCGTTGCCTCCCGGTACTTTAAGGTATAATTTAATTGTATCAAGTTTTTTCAGTTTTGCTGCTGTGCCAAGACCAGAACCCACATTCTGAAATTCACCGGACGCGCCATAGGAATCTTCCCTGTAAGAGGTATGGAAAACGGCTTTATGGGTTTTGGTTTCCACAGAACCCAGATAATGTACGTCCTTGGTACCGTACATATAGGAAGCCTTATCATCAGCAAAATCGGTATAAATCCCTTTATTATAACTGGAGCCCCAAAAAGGCACCCTCCAATTATAGTTAGGTGTTTTGTTGTAGTTAAACTTTACCCAATAGCCAAAATCATTATTGGAGGGGCCATTCCCATCCACATCAATATAATCCGAGCCTAATACTTCTGTCAAAAGGTAAGAGTGGGCATAAGGGGGGAGTTTGGTCTTGCTAAAAAACTGCTCTGTGTTATTATGTTTATATTTCGCCTCACCCCCCTCTACTTCCGTAACTATGGTCGGGGAACAAACTTCTGCCCCCTGCGCCCCTGCAGTATACATACATTCAACATGTTGTTTATTCATCGCAGGCAAACCATAAACATAGCGTAGTCCATTGGTGTTCACTACTGAAAAACCATTCTCTTTCAGGTTGTTTTTGTTGGGCGATATAATCAGGTTCCTTTTTTCCCTTTCTTGGGTAACCCCTGTATTCTCCGGAGATTTTAGAATATAACGATTCTCAGTATCTTTAACTCTGAGTTGGTTTACAATGGAACCTTTCTCTATCCCAATCCTGGCGGGTTTTTCGCCACCTATCTTATCAAGGTAATTCGCAGGCCGGGGGGTATGTTCGCCATACGATTTAAAATATACAGGTTCATGTAGTGGATTTATAATACCATCCTCTTTTCTACGAAACTTATATATATTACTGACATCGTTTGTCCACCTATTGGAAACTGAAGAAGAGTGGCTTAGTGTTGCCGAACCTCCAATATGAGGCCCCCCACCAAGTCCGGGTTCCAGGCCTAAAGACCCTCCCACAATATTTGATTCAACTTTGGGGTCAAAAACAGTTCCTATGTCTGCACGAAATGGCCTGAACATACCACCGATGCCCTGTCCTGTCACGGAATAAACATCATAGGTAAGGCTTGGGATAGCCAGGTTCGGACTGTTTTTCCGAATCATGCCATCCTTCTCCCTGTTAAAATCCATTAAAACTTCATCGTTATTATATATGCCCCCTAAATTTAAGTATCCATAAGCAGGTGCTGACACATAGGTTTCACGGTCTTTTAAATATTGGGTACTGAAAAAGCCATTTACATAGCCGTTTCCAAAAACCCCGAAAAAATCAAGCCCGGATTTAAACGTAACATTCACATTCCTCCCTCTCATAGGCATGGCAACCTGAGGAGAATAGCCCCCGGAAAAAACAGACAAGGTAGAATTGCCGCCTATGCGGTTAGAAACATTTACTGTTTCATTTTTTGTGCCTTTACCTCTACCATTCTTTCGGGCTACATCATCGCTTTTTGAGGTGGTAAATCCCATAGAAAAGCTGCTCAATCCAGCCCGGGAATTATAGCCTAAGCCCATACTAAAAGTGTTCGTATTATCATTGATCTTATCGGATAAGGAGACCGAAGCATTGGCCCCTACCCCATCCTGAGAGTCCAGGCTTAGGTTTAAACCTAGTCCTGCACTTGGCCCGGATGTATTTTGTGAATGGATACTTACACCCTGTTGAAGGCTATAACCTACCCCCCTGTAGTTATTGTAATATATGTTCAAGCCCATAGTCAGCTTTAGCATATCGCCAACTTTTTCTAAATCACCACCAAAAATTTCAAGGTTGGCACCAACTCCACCTCCAAAGGTCACGTTGGGTTTAATATTGCGCTTTGTTTCAATATGCTCTCCGTTGAGCTCATCCGGAAGGCCACGCATCTGTCTGGTAATGGCTCCAGGGTTCAGGTTCCAGCCAAGCCCTACCCAACTGGCCTCCTGGTCCATTCCTATGCCAGAGTTATAAATCAGATTGAAGGGGTATCCGCCGTTGGGGCCGGGAAGGTCAAACAAAGGAATGTTATAGTGAAAATCCCCTGTAAACAGGTCCACCATATCGCTGGTCCCTACCGGCTCAAAAGACTGTACTTCAGGTTGGCTGGGCCCGGAGGTAAGGGCGTAGGAAATTGTTGGGAAAGCCAGTTGAAAAAGCATGACCAGTGCCATGGACACTGAAAAGGTTTTGAGAAAAAATCTGTTACGATACCACATTTCTTTTTAAATTATTAGCAAAGGTATTTTTTCAATATCTCTTTTTTTGAATATAAATTCGGCATTTTCAAGCCCTAAAGCATCTAGCTTAAGTGTAAGAACCAAGTCAGCTTTCTGCTTACTTTTTTCAAAAGCAAGCAAAAAACGGCTTTCTCCATTCACGCTGTAGTTCTTCTCAAAATGATAAAGGGCACAAGGTTGAAATTTGTCCATGACCTGCAAAAGGATGTCTTTCCCAAAATCATAGGAAAAATAATACTGCCGGAGAGACATATCTTCTTTTGACTGGGCGAGGTCTTTTATAAAATCTCCACCTTTCATCCTTATGGACAATTCAAAATAATCCAGGCCGTCCAACTCAGAAATCTTTTTCTCAAAGGCCTCCTTGTCGGAGAGCTGCCCCGCAAGTTCGTTTAAAGCAATAAATTCTGCCGGTTTATATTGTATCTTAAAGTGAAAATTATCCACTTCCCTTTCCTGTACCAAACCTTCCACAGGGTTTTTAACATAAGCGATGTAGCTTTGTGGATCCAGCTTAGACGGCTGACAGGAGGCCAGCAAGCACAAGGCAAGAAGAAGGATACTAGAGGCTCTCATTGGATTTGTTAAGGTATTCTAAAATTTTCGAGGTAAGGTCAAGTCCTTCTTCGGCATACATTAAGCTTCCGTTCCCATTGGCACCATAGATAAAGCCGTAGCCGTTCTCTTTACCAAATTTTTCCACTGCTTTATTGATCTCATACCATATTTGTTCGTTCAACTCCTGAGAGAGGTTACTGCGGCTTTCATCAAATTCCCGGCTCTCTTCTTCCCGGACTTCCATAAGTTTGGACTGTTCTTTTGCAGAAAGCTGTTTCCCATTTATCAAGCCACTTTTTATAATGGCATCCAGGGAATCCAGTCTCCCTTTGTGCCTGTCCTCATAAGCCAACAAAGCCTTTCGGGCTTCACGGGTTTTCACATAACCATCAAATACTTTCTGATTATACAAATAACCCAATTTTTTAGAGGGGGCCTCATCATTCCCTGTTGAAGGCTTCAGGAAGAAGGCCGACAAGCCGATCGCTAAAACCAAGGCTAAGAGCGGAAGTAAAATCTTTTTAGAGTACATATTTAAACCTTAGGTATTTTTTTTCCCCCTTATCATTTTCGACTTCAAGGATATAAAAAGAATTGATCCCATCATTGGGTGTCAGGTTCAGGGCCATGCAGTCCAGGTCCATAAAGTTTGTCCCTACATGTCTTTTAAGGGCTTTTGGGGGAATGGCAGGCACCAGTTGGTTACGCTGGTAATCATAAATTTTATAACTCAGGTTCCCATCAGGGAAATAAGTCTCTATATACTTGAAGAACAACCTGCCGTTACGGGCAAGGTAGTATGACTGATCAAGCTTATCCTTTAGCTCGGCATAAATCGGACTGGAAATATAGGCATGGAAATAATTGCTCGTAGTACCGGTAGATGTTACATGAAACCCGTCCTGTAAAACAATAAAATACTCGCCCTCATACAGGACCGTGCCGTGATTAAGGGTAATGATATGGCTGCTGCCTGGTGTGGCAGGCATCTCAATGACCGACTGCGAGAGCTTATAAGGTGCCTGCGAATAAGCCTCTGCCGTTAACAGGGCGCTTAGAAAAAAAAATATAATAAACCTATTCATGTCAATAAAAAATCTGGGATTATTCCCCTTTCTCCAGGAGAAGCTTCATTAACAATTCATTTTGTTCCTTCAAAAGGTCAAGCTCTGCCTGCTGCGCCTGAAGGGATCTCTGTTGCTGGATAAGATACAAGGTCAACTCCTCTACTTTTCTGAGGAGCAGTGCATCCATTTCTCCCACATTTATCCCATCCTTTTCTACTTCATCTGCTGAAGGAACTTCAGGCAGGTGCTTGTTTTCTTTGATAAACATTTCCACCTCTTCCAGGGGTGCCAGACGGTAAGCATCTTCAAAAACATAATCAGGCCATGGATAATGCTGAACTTTTAATTCTGTACAAATTATTTTTCCATCAACAGCAAGCTGATAGCCCTGAGGAATAGTTGTAGTATTGATTCCGACAAGATTATTAATAACCGTCTGATCCCGGTTGATCCTAAAATAATTAACATTATTGCTTCCATTTACTTCAAAGAGTCGGTGATAATTGGTATATGGTTGAACAATGGTAATACTGGTGAATCGTAAACGCTCTTCAGCATCTCCGGTTGGAACTGTGCTTCTAGTTTGAGAAGTTCCAATCCATGGTACTTTGGAATGAACCCCCATTGATAAACTTACACCAGCATTATCGTTAGTTCCAAGTAATGCCAATGCGGGAAACAATGTAGAACCTCCAAAATAACCAACACCATTAGACGAAGCATAAATTACTGTTCTAAAAGGTGCATTATTCTTTCCTATTTCCAAGTTAAAAGGAGCCGTTGTAGTTGGTTCCTCATTAAACAATGAAAAATAGCCATTAGAAGAGTTATACGTAAACCTGCCAATAAGCCCAGAAGAAGGAGGCGCAGTAAAAATTAAGCCTGCCTCAGTATTTTGCGTATTGTGTATACGAATGTTTCTCGATGGGCCGGATAAATGCAGGAACTCTTGGGGTGAAGTGGACATACCTAAACCTAAAAAACCGTCAGGGGTTAAAACCAGTCGTATATTATTAGCCGGCTCTCCTTGTGCTGTACGACCTATATAAAAGTTATTATTTGAATTCATACCCAAGGAAAAACGTCCATTATTAGTTCTAACAAGTCGTAATTGCCCCGGAGAAGCAGTACTCCCATTATCTACAATAACATTAAAAAAAGTACCATTATTTAATGCTGAACTTGGCTCTAGAGATGAATTAGCACCGTCAGCATGAAAATCACTTCTTAGCGGATAAATATCATTACCTGTACGCCTTGACCTTAACCATTCCTCATTTTCCCCATCTCCAAGATTTGCGTAAATAGCTTCATGTTCATCCTGAGCCTTGCCTTCGAAAAATATTCCCGTAAGCAGTATGATAAAAAGTACCTTAATTTTCATTGACGTATAAAAAATAAATGACAAATAAATAGTATTAACAAGCTATAAACTTCTGCAAACAAAAAAGTTTATAGCTCGCAATATTGAACTGGAAAAAATAAGTTCCAAAAAGTCGCTTCACCCGGCATGTTATTTTATCCAATAAAACATATAAAAAAACGCAAATATGGGAAAGAAAAAGTCCAATTATAAAAACCCAAATCCAGCTTAAAATAAATTTAAATCAATAACTATCTTAATTCTGTCGAAAAAAATATCTATGTAATATTTTTTGGCATTTTTGCCTGTTTTTCAACAAACACAAAACAAATAAAAAAATTTATACCTTAATTTTAACCAACTTTATCATAGATTATAAATATTTTACAGACAGATCCGCGGTAACAATATTTTCAACTATTTGTTACAACGCTTAATCATATTAGTAAAAGTATAGGTAATAAAAAATCTCAGTATTCCATGGTAAAAATAAGAGATCAGGAGAACGAGAGAATGGAAGATTGAACAGTTAGGTCTTTCTTGTAAATTGATAGGTTTGCGCCGGGTTATTAATAGATCAGGGAGATGCTTTTCCGTAAAGTCCTGAAAGTTCAGCGGATCTGCTATAAATGGAAGACTTCTCTCCGTGACCAAAACCGAGTCAAAGACTCTCTTTTATTAAAAAATCCTTAGAAACCCTGCGAAATTCTAAGGATAGGGAAGAATGAGAGATTGTTATTTGTAGAGACGCGATTAATCGCGTCTCTACAAATAACAATCTCTCTCCACTATCAAAGGTCTATCGTCCAAAAAGACTATGAATCAGGCAAGCTGAGTTCTACCCGGGTACCTTCGCCCTTTTTCGATTGAATTTTAATCTCTCCCTTGTGGAGTTTGACAATTTTATCGGTCAGGGACATCCCTATTCCATATCCGGGTATCTGGCGAACGTTTTCAGACCTGTAAAAGGGTTGAAAAATATTCTTCATCTCCAATTCAGTCATGCCAACACCATGGTCTTCAACAATTAATTTCAACGCCGAATCCTTATGTTCAACCTTGACCAATACGGGCTTATAATCAGAAAATTTGCAGGCATTTTCTATAATATTCAAAAGTGCGGCCCTTAAAAGCGACTTGCTGCCGGAAATCTTAAAATCTACAATGTCTTCAGACAGTTCGGAAGTAATTGTCAGGTTACATCCGGCATTCCTCTTTTCTACTTCATGAATGGCTTCGGTGACAAGTTCAGCAACCGGAATGGTTTCTACACTTACCATCTTATCCTCCACCCCTGATTGGACCAATTCTAAAAGGCCATTGGACAAATAGGTTAGTTTTTTAGTTTCATCCAGCACCGAATTTAAAACTCTTTTATACTCTTCCTGCTCCCTGTCTTTCATCAGGGCGACTTCAACTTCACCCGTAATAGCAGTAAGTGGTGTCCTAAGTTCATGAGAGGCGCCTGAAACAAACATTTGTTGCAGGTCAAAGGCCTTTTTCAACCGTGCAAACAGTCGGTTAAAGGTTACGGCAAGTTTTTCCACCTCATCTTTCCCTTTCCCTTCGTTGAGTGGCATATCCAGATTGGTGGCAGTTACCAATTCGGCCTGATCGATAACTTTGGAAATAGGCCGTAAGGCGGCGTAAGAAAACAGCTTTCCACTGAAGTAGATTATGATGAGCGAAACAATGTAGCCAAAAATAAGAAGCAGCTTTAAATTTTTGAGTTTTGTAATTCCATAGCGGTCAATGGCGGAAGCCACTACCACAAACTCCTTTTGTCTGTCAATGTATGAGATCCCGTAAATCTGCCGTTTATCAACGCCAAGTCCAAGTTCGCCATGATATCGAATATAATTAAGGTCTTCTTCATTCATATCAATCATATAAACATCATCCTGAAAAATCGGATTATTGTTCTTGTCATAGATCCGGACAAATTCTTGATAGAGGGTTTGAAGGTATTTCCTACGGAGTGATTTCAAAAGACTTTCATCGATTTCATCTACCTCCAGTAATAATTGAGCCGTACTCAAAGCCTTCTCTTTCAAGCGTTCTTCAAATTCAAAATACGTATATCTTGAAGATAAATTATAGACTGTGATACAGAATATGAGAAGTATAAAGGCTACGATCCCTGTAAATTGCAGGGTCAGTTTGTTTCTAATTTGCATAAATTAATCACCTTCTTTTAATACGTAGCCCATGCCAACAAGGGTGTGTATCAGTTTTGGTGTAAAATCTTTATCCACTTTTTTTCTTAAGAAGTTAATGTAAACATCAATAACGTTTGTTCCTGTATCGAACCTGATATCCCAGACTTTCTCTGCAATATCCACCCTTGAAATCACCTTACCCTTATTTTTGAGAAGATATTCAAGTAAGGAAAACTCCTTGGCAGTCAGGTCAATCTTCTTACCACTACGTTTAACTGATTTGGCAGATGTATCCATTTCAAGGTCGGCAACTTTATATACCTTGCCATCTTCACTGCTACTTCTTCTCGTTAAAGCTCGAATACGTGCAACAAGTTCCCTAAATTCAAAAGGTTTTACCAGGTAATCATCGGCTCCGCTATCTAAGCCCATTACTTTATTATCGGTAGTCCCTAAGGCTGTAAGCATCAGAACAGGCACTGTAATATTTTCCTGTCGTATTATTTTACAAAGGTCGATTCCGTTTATATGCGGAAGATTAACATCTAGAATAATTACTTCAAAGGAATTCGAAAGGGCCATCTCTTTTCCTATGTAGCCATCAAAAGCTACCTCAACTTCATGAAGCTCTTCCTCTAATCCTTTCTTTATAAATGAAGCTACTTTGGGTTCATCTTCTACCAATAATATTTTCATGTTCTATTTCTTTGTTTAGGTCTTATTATTTAATAACATTGTTTATAAAAATGAGTTTAAACTTGAATATATAAAAGGCTTTTGGGCAATTTATTGAATTTTTAGATAAAGATTTCCATATTTACCGATTCATGGGTAATTTCCAACTTTTAGCTTTAATATTACCGGGCTTTATAGCTGCATTTTTAGCTCCTTTTATTCATAAGCAAGCCCCAAGGTATTCCGGATACATTCTGGCAATGGTGCCTTTAGCTATATTTATACTTGGATGCACCTATCTACCTGCTATAGCAAATCATGAAATCGTACAAGCAAATTATTTATGGTTTCCAGAATTTGGAATCAACTTTGATTTTTTGCTCGATGGCTTGAGCCTAACCTTTGTTTTATTAATTAGCGGCATTGGAACCCTGATTGTCATTTATGCCTCAGGATATCTAAAGGGGAATCTGAAACTAGGTAATTTTTACTGCTATTTGCTGCTCTTCATGACAGCCATGTTAGGCGTGGTCTTATCCGACAACCTGATTCTATTGTTTTGCTTCTGGGAATTAACAAGTATAAGCTCTTTCCTCTTGATTGGCTTTCATCATGAAAAAGAATCATCCAGATATTCTGCGTTACAGGCATTATTAACAACCGGAAGTGGCGGCCTGGCTATGCTGGCAGGCTTTGTTTTGCTCTCCTTTGCGGGTAACAGCTTTATGATTTCAGAGCTGCTTCCTCAGGCTTCTGCTTTGATTACCGATGAAGGATATAATCTCTTTCTTATACTTATACTGATAGGGGCTTTCACAAAATCAGCCCAGTTCCCTTTCTATTACTGGCTTCCTAATGCAATGGAAGCTCCGACACCTGTGAGTGCTTACCTTCACTCGGCAACCATGGTTAAAGCAGGCGTTTATCTTTTGGCACGCTTAAACCCTGTAATTGGCGGAACTGATCAATGGCAGCTTATTTTAATGACAGCGGGTGGAATAACCATGCTGCTTGGAGCTGCGCTTGCGGTAAGGCATGTTGACCTTAAGAAGATTCTTGCTTATACCACCATCAGCTCATTAGGCATTTTGGTTTTCCTGATCGGTATGGG
>JBKBXU010000013.1:0-29048 GCA_046313675.1 Cytophagaceae bacterium | reverse complement strand
CAGGCAGGTGTGTTATTCTCCATCAGACTAAGTTGAACACTTAGGATACCTTTTTAAGCGGAAGGCTTAAAAGAAATTATAATGAACAGCTTATTATTAAGTTTAATAAGCACGGTGTTTTACAACCGATAGCCCGATCAAATCATAGCCTGATTGTTTGGATACTAGGGGGATTTTGTAAGACAAAAGTTCTTTGACATGTTGAAAAGAGTAGATTAATAAAAAATTGCGAATCATCGAAAGATGATGAAGAAAGTTAATAAGGGCGTATGGGGGATGCCTTGGCTCTCAGAGGCGACGAAGGACGTGATAAGCTGCGATAAGCTTCGGGTATTGGCAAATACGAATTAATCCGAAGATTTCCGAATGGGGAAACCCACTTGGTTGAAGACCAAGTACACCGTAAGGTGAGCAAACCCGCTGAACTGAAACATCTAAGTAAGCGGAGGAAGAGAAAACAATAGTGATTCCGTAAGTAGTGGCGAGCGAACGCGGAAAAGCCCAAACCAGTATCGTTACGGCGATACTGGGGTTGTAGGACCACAACATGATTATAAAATTGAACTGGAAAGGTCTGGGAAGGCCTGCCATAGAGGGTGAGAGCCCCGTATAGGTAAGATTTTATATGATAGTGGTATCCTGAGTAGGGCGGGGTCGGAGACGCCCCGTTTGAAACTGCCGGCACCATCCGGTAAGGCTAAATACTACTGAGAGACCGATAGTGAACCAGTACTGTGAAGGAAAGGTGAAAAGAACCGTGAATAACGGAGTGAAATAGAACCTGAAACCATACGCTTACAAGCGGTCGGAGCCCTTTAGTGGGGTGACGGCGTGCCTTTTGCATAATGAGCCTACGAGTTACTCTTCATTGGCAAGGTTAAGTACTTCAGGTACGTAGCCGGAGCGAAAGCGAGTCTGAATAGGGCGTACAGTCAGTGGAGGTAGACGCGAAACTTTGTGATCTACCCATGAGCAGGTTGAAGGTGCGGTAACACGCACTGGAGGACCGAACCAGTAAACGTTGAAAAGTTTTTGGATGACTTGTGGGTAGGGGTGAAAGGCTAATCAAACTGAGAAATAGCTCGTACTCCCCGAAATGTTTTTAGGAACAGCCTCGAGGTTGAGTCTATAAGAGGTAGAGCTACCAATAGGACTAGGGGGAGTCAAATCCTACCAAATCCTGATGAACTCCGAATGCTTATAGATATACTCGGGAGTGAGGGCTGGGGTGCTAAGGTCACAGTCCGAGAGGGAAAGAACCCGGACCAACAGCTAAGGTCCCAAAATCTATACTAAGTTGAACTAAGGTGGTTCAGCTGCAGAGACAGCCAGGATGTTGGCTTGGAAGCAGCCATTCATTTAAAGAGTGCGTAACAGCTCACTGGTCGAGCGGCAGGGCATCGATAATAAACGGGCATCAAGTATAGTACCGAAGCTTTGGATTTGTCCCGATAACTATCGGGACAAGTGGTAGGGGAGCATTCTAAACAGCAGTGAAGGTGAGTTGTCAGACTTGCTGGAGCGTTTAGAAAAGCAAATGTAGGCATAAGTAACGATAATGCAGGTGAGAAACCTGCACACCGATAGACTAAGGTTTCCTGATCAACGTTAATCGGATCAGGGTTAGTCGGGACCTAAGGCGAACCCGAAAGGGGTAGTCGATGGACAACTGGTTAATATTCCAGTACCTTCTATAAGGAGCGATGGGGAGACGGAGTAGTGAAAGGTCTGCGCACTGACGGAATAGTGCGTTGAAGCAAGTAGGTATAGGACTGGTAGGCAAATCCGCCGGTCTTGCTGAACTGCGATAGTACTCTGAGGCTTCGGCCAAGGAGATAATGACCCTAATCAGACTTCCAAGAAAATCCTCTAAGCGTTAATCTTTATAGAAGCTCGTACCGCAAACCGACACAGGTAGTCAAGGAGAGAATCCTAAGGTGCTCGAGTGAATCATGGTTAAGGAACTCGGCAAAATGGCCCTGTAACTTCGGGAGAAGGGGCGCTTCCTCACGCAAGTGAGAAGCCGCAGTGAAAAGGCCCAGGCGACTGTTTAACAAAAACACATGTCTTTGCGAAATCGTAAGATGAAGTATAAGGACTGACACCTGCCCGGTGCTGGAAGGTTAAGGGGGGGAGTTAGCGCAAGCGAAGCTCTGAACTGAAGCCCCAGTAAACGGCGGCCGTAACTATAACGGTCCTAAGGTAGCGAAATTCCTTGTCGGGTAAGTTCCGACCTGCACGAATGGTGTAACGATCTGGGCGCTGTCTCAACCATGAGCTCGGTGAAATTGTAGTAGCGGTGAAGATGCCGCTTACCCGCAACGGGACGGAAAGACCCCATGAACCTTTACTATAGCTTTACATTGACTTTGGGTAAGGAATGTGTAGGATAGGCCGGAGGCTATGAAGTGGTGTCGCCAGGCATCGTGGAGCCAACCTTGAAATACGGCCCTTTTCTTATCTGGAGTCTAATCCCGATAGCTATCGGGAGACATTGTATGGTGGGTAGTTTGACTGGGGTGGTCGCCTCCAAAAGAGTAACGGAGGCTTTCAAAGGTACCCTCAGCACGCTTGGTAACCGTGCGCAGAGTGCAATAGCATAAGGGTGCTTGACTGTGAGGCCTACAAGCCGATCAGGGTCGAAAGACGGATATAGTGATCCGGTGGTTCCGCATGGAAGGGCCATCGCTCAAAGGATAAAAGGTACTCTGGGGATAACAGGCTGATCTCCCCCAAGAGCTCACATCGACGGGGAGGTTTGGCACCTCGATGTCGGCTCGTCACATCCTGGGGCTGGAGAAGGTCCCAAGGGTTCGGCTGTTCGCCGATTAAAGTGGCACGCGAGCTGGGTTCAGAACGTCGTGAGACAGTTCGGTCCCTATCTGTTGTGGGCGTAGGAAGTTTGAGAGGACCTGACCTTAGTACGAGAGGACCGGGTTGGACGAACCTCTGGTGTATCTGTTGTGCCGCCAGGTGCAGTGCAGAGTAGCTACGTTCGGATGAGATAAGCGCTGAAAGCATCTAAGTGCGAAACTCACCTCAAGATGAGACTTCCATATAGGGTCGTCAGAGATTATGACGTCGATAGGTTGCAAGTGTAAAGGTAGAAATATCAAAGCTGAGCAATACTAATTACCCGAATACTTTCTTCCACGCCGCATTTTTTATTAATCTGCTTTTCACATGTTAAAATATTAGATGTATACACCCTAAGTGGTGAATATTAAAAACCTTAATGGCCCCGATAGTTATCGGGGTTGCATGGTGTTCACCAAAAGTGGTGAATATTAAAAACCTTAATGGCCCCGATAGTTATCGGGGTTGCATGGTGTTCACCAAAAGTGGTGAATATTAAAAACCTTAATGGTGACTATTGCATGGGTGTTCACCTCTTCCCATTCCGAACAGAGAAGTTAAGCCCCATTGCGCTGATGGTACTGCAATAAAATGTGGGAGAGTAAGTCGTTGCCAATTTGTTAAAAGCCCCGTTCACAAGACGGGGCTTTTTTTATGCCTTATATTTGAGCTTTCCCAACATAAATTCCTGCTATCGTGACCTGTTGGCTGCATTCGAAACACAAGCTTTATGCTAATTATTAGGTATATATAGACTTTAAAAGCATCGCATAGGTCGCATCTTCTCATATCGATCCGCCAGCTGGTGGAACCTGTTCGCCCACCGGCGGATAAGCCCCCATTGCGCTGATGGTACTGTCCGTCAGCCGGCGGATGGGAGTGCTGCTTATTTGCGGCAGGCAGGTAAGTCGTTGCCAACCTCCCTACGGGAGGCAGGTTTGTTAAAAGCTTTTAACACTGTTATCGGAACTTGATCATCATTGTTGCTGTAGCTACAAGCTACGGCAAGCTGAGCAAAGCAGGGCGAAGCAAATTTTTATAAAAAAAGGATGAACATGCTTTTTCGTAGTTTTTATTTTTTTGTAGAGACGCGATTAATCGCATCTCTACAAAAAAATAAAAACCGTAGCTGATATCTGAAAAAACTTTTCTTAAAAAAACACAAGCTACGCATAGCAGGGGCTCTTTGGATAGGAGATTCTGTTAGCACTTATTTCGCCAATAATCTTATTTGGGATAACGGAAGCACTTCTATATTTTTCCCTGGTAATAAAGGAGTAGTAGAGGGTAGACAAAATATTTCCAATGATGGAAACTGGCTGCAAAACAATGGATATTTAGTTGAGTTGGATGAAAATTTTACACCATATTCTACTTCCTCCATGGTGGATTATGGCCTGTTGCCGGATCTGGATTCGAATATGTTACAGATCTGTACGGTACTCAGCGCATATTTGGCAATGCTATAGATGTAGGTGCCGTGGAATCTCCTTTACTGTCGAAAGGACGGTAAATAGTTTGTCCAATATGTTAATATCCGGTGATTTTTTCTATCCTAATCCGGTGCAGGATCTACTTTTTCTTCGTAAGGATTATGAACACTTAGTGATTATTGACATGAAGGGGCAAATAATTTATTCCTCTGCAAAAAGTGCTGATTCCATACAAACACATGAGTGGCCAGTAGGAATGTATTTGCTAAAATTCCAGACAAAAGATGGACTTGAGAATTTTAAGATATTAAAGTTTTAAAAGTCATGGATTTCAACTCTTGACTTACATAGTGAGTCCGTGTAAAATAAAGTAATCGGCAATTGGATTTGAGTATTGAGATAAAACAAGAAAACCGGAAGACATTATGCTTTCCGGTTTTTTATATTTATATTTATTTGGAATGGTTCGGCTAATATAATAACTATCTTAATGGGCTTTTAAAACTTTCCGTTGTTACTTACTTCAACTAAAGCAGGGGGAGCTACTTAAACTGAAAGCTAATTGGCTACTACACCTATCTGTTAAAAAGTTCATACTGATTTCTTAATTTTAAAAAAATATTTTTGGCTATGAATATTAATCTAAAAAAAATTGCTGTGGTATTAGCAATATACTATAGCGTTATTTTTCTACAGGCATGTTGCAGATGTAAACAACCGTTATTCCAGTATCAGGAATATAAAGCATTGCGCATTAAACCCAGTGAAATCCTATCCCCACAAATATCTTTTGATGTTACTGCTGATTCTATTTATTATTTAAATTATTCAACACCATGTAATGTGGAATGGGGGGTTATTAATTCCACATATGCTTGTTCCTGTAAAGAGGAGGGCCACAAAGGTGCTAAATATAAAATTACTGCAGTTAATATTTATGCTGATTCAATTTATGATCCTTCTGTGCCAGCTAGCCAGCCTCTTACGTCTTTATTTGAAGTTGTACAGTACCAAGATAGCCAGACAGGAGAATATCACACTGTACCTATTGATGATGTCGGTTTTTATTTTTATAATATAGATAGGCAAATGGTAATCATTACTACTAAAGTAAAACCAGTGGCTCCAGAACGGGCATATAGGTTTATGGTAGAGATCAAAAAAGATAATGGGTCGGTTGCAAGAGCTACAAGTGCACCCATCAGGTGGGGACAATTGTATCCTGGGTAATTAACCTTTTATGGAGGTTTTAAAATCAGGAGAATATGTGGTTGGAAAGCAGATAATCACGGATTTTAGCAAAAAAGCTGCTTTAGGAGCAGCTTTTTTGTTAGTTCATTTAGTCTTTAAAACTTTCCGTTGTTACTTACTTCAACTAAAGCAGGGATTGTTTCCATTATATTTAAGCTGACCAGAGCACCATTCTTCATAATAGGCACCACATTATACACATTTTGCTTTAAGCAAAACTCTATATCTTTCTTAATATTCAGATTTCTGAGCCTTCTGGCGTGTGAACTGTTTTCTAAGTAGGCTCCGATGTTCTTTTTGGCCACCTTATACAAGGTTAATGCTGCCATTGCTGCATCATTGTGGGAAAAGAATGTCTTTTCCAGCGCCTCAACCACAGCTCCGGCAAATAGCGTGTCTTCCAAATTTACTTTACCTTTCCAGCCTGCACAAAGTATCAATACATCGTTAGGTTGCTCCAATAAATAGTTAACTACGGCAGAAAGATTTAGAAAAGATCCTGCAATTATCTGCGCAGCTTTTTCTGACTTTGTGATTGCCAGTGTACCATTTGTTGTGGTAACAACCAACGTTTTACCTGCTATGCTGTTTTCCATATAGCTGAAGGGAGAATTCCCAAGGTCAAATCCGTCTGCTTTCATTCCATCTCTTTCGGCAGCCGTTAAATATCCCTTGCATTTGTATCTTTCACACTCTTCCAGTGTTGCTACAGGAATAATTTTTTCTACTCCATGGGCAATAGCGGTAGTCATACAAGACGTAGCTCTTAAAATATCTACTACAACCACCACCTTTCCTTCTACTTCGTATAGGTGTAGTAATTCGGGAGTAAGGCAAACATCAATATTTCTCATGTTTTTTGTTTTCAAAATCAGTTATTATAAAAAGGCATTTTAGTTACTTCAGCCTTAATATCTTTATTTCGTACACGTACAAGTATTTCTTTTCCAGGTATAGCATTTTCGCTTGTTACATAACCCATGCCAATACCTATTCCTAAAGATGGCGATTGTGTGCCTGATGTAACCTGACCAATAGAGGTGCCGGATGTGTTTAATAATTCATATCCTCCCCGGGGTATCCCTCGCTCAGTCATTTTGAATCCGACTAATTTTCTTTTTACGCCCTCTTCTTTTTGTTTTAAAAGAGGTGTTTTTCCAATAAAATCCTTGGAGAATTTTGTAATCCAGCCTAAGCCTGCTTCAAGGGGGGTCGTTTCTTCGTTTATGTCATTCCCATAGAGACAATAACCCATCTCAAGTCGTAATGTGTCTCTTGCTCCCAGGCCACAAGGTTTTAAATCAAACTCATTTCCTGCGGCAATAATTTTTTTCCAAAGATCTTCCGCATGTTCATTTTTTACATATAATTCAAAACCACCGGCTCCGGTATAACCTGTTGCTGAAACTATGACATTAGCGATCCCTCCAACTTCTCCAGTTTGAAAGGAATAGTAAGACATGCTTTTCAGGTCTGTTTTTGTGATCTTTTGTAATAGTTCACTAGCAAAAGGTCCTTGTAATGCAAATAGTGAAATGTAGTCAGAGTGATTGCTGAGTTTTGCTTCATGAATTGGCTGGCGGCTTAACCATTGAAAGTCTTTTTCAATGTTGCCGGCATTTACTACGAGCATGTACTCATCCTCCTGGATTTTGTATACCAGCAAATCATCAATTATTCCACCTGAATCGTTGGTTAGTGTAGAATATTGAACTTTCCCAATGCTTAATTTAGAGGCATCATTCGAAGTGGTTCTCTGAATAAAGTCCAATGCACCAAAACCTTTTACAAAGAATTCACCCATATGGGAAACATCAAATATTCCTACCTTATTTCTTACAGCGTTATGCTCTTCAAGTTCAGAAGAGTACTTTACAGGCATTAAAAATCCTGCAAATGGCACCATTTTAGCTCCTGATGCTTTGTGCAGGTCGTTTAGCTGTATATGTTTTATGTCTGTTTGAGTTTGTTCCATTCTCGAAATTATTATAAAAGTATGAAATAATGTCTGAATAAAAAAAAGGCCTGTATAATTATCTATTCAAACAAATCAAGTTGGGTTGAAAATAACGTAAATGATCTTCTATGAAAGGGTGTGATTCCATGCTCACGGATTGCATTAATGTGTTGTTTTGTGGCATATCCCATGTTGGTAGTCCATCCATAGGATGGATGCTCTTGTGCCAGTTTTAACATCAGATCATCTCTATGGGTCTTTGCTAATACAGATGCAGCAGCAATGCTAAGGTATTTCGAATCTCCTTCGACAATACACAGGTGATGGAAGTTTTTATAAGGCTTAAAGCGGTTACCATCTATCAGCAATAAATCAGGTTTTTTCTTCAGGTTTTCCAACGCTTGATGCATAGCTAAGAAAGACGCTTGTAAAATATTAATTTGATCGATTACTTCACAGGGGACTTCTCCGATACTCCATTCTATGGCATCCCTTATAATGTCTTCCCTGATCATTTCCCTTTGTTTTTTTGAGAGCTGTTTGGAATCGTTCAGTTTGGGATGGGAATAATCCTCCGGCAAAATAACATAGGCCGCTACCACAGGTCCTGCAAGGCAACCTCTTCCGGCCTCGTCCAAACCGGCCTCCAAAAAACCTTTAGTATGACAGGATTTTAGCATTTTGACCTTAGCTTATTCTTATAAAAATATCTATTTATTACGGTAAATCCCAATTAAAATTTATTGTTTTTGTTTTTTTATGTTCAAAATAATGGCAACTTTTCACTTAATAATTAGGTTCATTAAGTAATATGGTAATTATGATAGATGAAAAGCACAATCCCTGGACTACCCTTTCCAGTAAAGACATTTATGAAAACCCCTGGATCTCTGTGAGAGAAGACCAGGTATTGAATCCCAATGGAGGTAAAGGTATATATGGCGTAGTAGAATTCAAAAATAAAGCCATTGGTATTGTTCCTGTGGATAAAGATGGGTATATCTATTTAATAGGGCAGTATCGATATCCTTTAAAAGAGTATTCATGGGAGATCCCGGAAGGTGGTGGCCCCATAGGCCTGGATCCATTGGAATCAGCAAAGAGGGAATTAAAAGAAGAGACGGGGTTTTCTGCAAAAGAATGGACCTTGATCCAACGCTTTCATACATCAAATTCTGTAACGAATGAAGAGGGGTTTATTTTTATGGCAGAAGATTTGACGGAAGGAGAAACGGAATTTGAAGAAACCGAACAGCTTCAAATAAAAAAAGTACATCTGACAGAAGCACTGGAAATGGTCATGGAAAATAAAATTACAGACTCTATGAGTGTAGCCGGGATTTTGAAGGTGGCAAGGCTAAAGAATTTTTAAGCACTAATTTAATTTTTCTTCTTTACCCTAATCACCATGTTAGGTTGTAGGCGGTAAAATTCCATGGCGTTGATTTCAACTAATTCTTCTTTAGTCAAGCCATATTTTTGGGCTATGGATTCCAGGCTTTCGCCTTTCACTACCAAATGGAGTTTCCCTGATAATATGGCCTCTTCAGGCACATTTCCTGTTTTTACTCTTAAATGTTGTCCAACGATTAAATAAGTTGTCTCAAGGTAGTTCATTTTCTGTAGCTCTTCCACAGTTAAGCCATATAGACGGGCAATAGAGAACATGGTGTTTTTGGGCTCCACCACATACACATTTTCTGAAGGTTCGTTCGATAATGTTTCAGACTTTTGCCTAATCTTTTCCAGGGTCGTTTTGCTGATTACATTCATGCTTATAGGGGCTATTAAATCAGCATCTTCTGTCCTTCGAACTCTTAAGGTGGTATAGGATTTCAGATAATCATCCTGAAGAGCATTTAATTCTTTTAACTCCTCCACGGTCATATTAAACTTTTTGGCGACCTTATCTATGGTGGATTTAGGTTCAATTACATAGGCCATAGTTTTTGCTTCATAGCCGGGACCTCCAATTATAGAAAATTCTACCCGGCGATTAAGCTGTCGGCCAATAGGATTGTCATTAGTCGCAATAGGTTTATCCATACCTAAGGCATTTATTACAATCGCACTTTTAGGAATGCCTTTACTTATTAAATATTCCCGAGCCGCTTTCCCTCTTTTCTCAGACAGGGCTTTGTTATAATCTCCGGAACCAATAGCATCCGTATTAGCATTCATCTCAATCTGTATTTCAGGATGCTTTTTATAAAAAGTAATTAATTCGTCCAATGTTTTTTTGGCTTCGGGACGTATAAGATGGCTGTCAAAGTCGAAGTAAATATTTTCAAATAAAGTCTTACGTGCTTCCTGGCTTGATTTATTAACATGTAAATCCTTTACAACATACTTTATTTCCGTTGTGAGCTTTGGACTGTTGTCGTCTAAAAGCACTTTATAGTTTTTGTCCGTTGGGAGGTTGTCGAAACGGAATTTTCCTTCATCATCCGTACTGGTTGTTTTAATTTTAACACTGGATTCATCTGTCAAAGAAACCCCTATGTCCGGAGCTGGTTTTTTGTCTTCAGAACCTAAAACAGTTCCTAGTATGGCAATGCTTTTTGTTTCTGTATCTATAGAATCCACTTCAACATAGGCCATCAGGGCTTCTTTACTTTCAAGGTTGAAGGTATAGATGTCGTCATTACCTATTCCCCCATCTCTATTAGAGGCTATATATCCTTTTTTATCTCCCATTACAAAGTAAAAATCATCTCTGTTAGAATTAAAAGGAAGTCCTATATTTATAACTTTTGCATCAGTGGTATCATAAAAATTTTCTTCTCTTATTTTGAATATATCCAAGCCACCAAAACCTTTATGGCCATTGGAAGAGAAAAATAATACCTTTTCATGAGGGTAATACCTTGGGGACATATCAATAAACATGGTGTTTACATGGTCACCCATATTCTGAGCGGGTCCCCAGTCTTCATTGCCTGTAGATGTGCTGTACCATATGTCATGCATACCTAAGCCGCCCGGCCTTTTAGAAACAAAAAATAGAATATCACCATCCGGGGCTACTGAAGGTTGGGCATTCCATTGCCCCTTCATGTTGATATTTTCGTTTAATTTTTCTGCTTTCGTCCATTTTCCATCAATAAAGCGAGAAAGGTAAATAGCGCAATTATAATCTTCGTAATTGTCAACTATTACCTTTTCATCACATCTTGTAAAGTAAAATTTTGTAAAGTCTCTGTTAAAGCTTCCTCCGCTTTCATTAAATTTTGAATTTACAATATCAAAGCCATCTTCATTTCCCATGGCTTCCCAACCTTTATTAGTTTTTTTGAATCGAAAAACATTACTGAATCCCCCTCCGAGCATTCCATATTGCTTTCCTCCACTTTCAACCCTGGATGAAGTCACTACGACGATGGAATCGTTTTGAAAAATTACAGGAGAATATTCAGAATAGGGGGTATTTACAGGCATCTTTAATAATTCAAATTCATAATCCCGCTGAGGTTTGCTCATTTCATCCAAGGCAAGTTCGCAACCCATTGCTTCCTGCTTTGCTTTTTCTTTATAAACCTCTGCTTCGAGTGTATAAGACTTGTATTCCTTTCTGAATTTCTCGAATTGTTCTTGCGCTTCTACGTATTTCCCATTTCCTTTTAGCATGAGGGCATACCAATATCGGGCAAGAGGGTAATTGCTTAGAGTGGTTTCTGTCGCTATTCCATAATATTTTTCTGCATTTTCATAATCAAAATGCTTCATGTAGGATTCTGCAAGTCTGTTCAGGGCATAGCCATTTGACTCATTGAACTTATATGCCTTTGAGTATTCTTTGGCAGCCAGGTAATAATCCATGTTTTCAAAATGTTTATTACCTGCTTCGGTTGCAAGAAGACTCTTCTTTAGAGAAGCTTTAAATCTTTTCTCTTTTCGGGATTTTTTTTCTTTCTTCTTTTGGGCAAAGCTATCAGTAGATGCAATTGCTGTTATTGCAAGGAAAATTAATAGTATCGTCCTTAGTTTATTCATTCCTGTTTGACCCTTATCATATCCGTGGTGTATAAAATCTTCTTGATATATCGGCTCTGGGCCTGGTAATACGCAAGGAGACTTCATAAGCTCCTCTGCCAATAGTATTATAACGCAGAGAAGTATTGTTTATGTCATAACTAAACGCTAAGGTATAGTATTTATTTCCAAATCCTGCTGCAGCAATAAAAGAATCATATAATCTGTACCACCCGCCCAAAATGAACTCTGTTGGGGCAATTTTTGATTCTCCCTCGGAAAATTGATAATTCAAATAAAAACCTCCATTGTATTGCATTGCCTCGCCTTGTCTGGCAATAATGAAGTTTGGTGAAACATTTAGCCTTTCTGAAACATGCCACTCTATACCACCATGCAACTTATAAAGGGTAGGCAATCTTGACACATCGCCCTGGATCAACGATTCATTGGGTTGGTTAAGGTGGTAGGCTGAAATGCCCAGATAGCCACTCATATCATGTGTAGTGTAATCTCTTCCGGAGTTGTAATAATATAGCAAGCCGGCTCCTATGTCTGGATATAATGTAGCTGCTGAAATATGATCGTGTTCAGGATCCAGGGTAGCATCAAAACCTATAAAAGGGTTGTATTGTGACCCCCATTCCAGATTCTCGAAATTCAACCTTTTTTGAATTAACCCTACCTGAACGCCTAAGGTAAGGGAAGAGGTTTTGTATTCGCTCAAATAAACATTGTAGGCACCATTAATATTTACGCCATTTGTCATAAAGTCACTTCTCCCTGAACGGTCATTGTAAAAAGAGATACCAATGCCGCCGGCGTGAGTTTGTCCTTCACGTTGGATGTATAAAGGCTTGATAAGTGAAAACTGACTTGTTGTATAAGGGTCAGTAACCGATCTCCATTGCATTCTGTAGTTTGAGGCAAAGGTAAGGGACGGCTCTATACCTGCCAGGGCAGGGTTAAGATATAAGGAGGATGCATAATACTGAGAAAATATCGCATCCTGGCTGAAAGAGCTTGTTTGAATACATAGCAAAAGTAACGCTGTCCATGCCCAGGGCAAAGAGCACTCCCTTTTTAATGTGTTAAATATCAAATTTATAGTCATAGATTTCTCCGACTATGCGATAAAATATGCCGCACAGCTTTACTTTATAAAGTTAACTTTAGGCAATATATACGAATAATATAATTCTTGGTTGGCAAAAGCAACCATTCTTTTAAATTAATGATACGGATAATACAATTTTGAAGAATTTATTTAATAAAATGCTACTTTTGCGCTTATGAAGATAATTAAGAATATTTTCTTTGTCTGGTGCGCTTTTTGGTTCCTGATCGTATTCCTGATCTTGTATCCGTTTTTTTATTTATTCATGTTAAATAAAAAAACATATCCCGCAGCACATTTTCTTAATAAGCTATGGGCTTATGTGGTGTTTTTTCTTTGTCTTACTCCTTGTAAGGTTGATTTTAGGTTCAAGCGAAATAAAAACCAAGCTTATATATATTGCCCTAATCACACGTCTTACCTGGATATTCCCACTCTTTGTTATTCCCTGCCCGGATATTTTATTTTTGTTGGAAAAAGCTCTTTAGGTAAGGTGCCTTTATTCGGATACATGTTCCGGACGCTGTATATATCTGTTGATAGGAGCAGCCGAATGAGTTCATACCGGTCTTATGTACAATCTTGTAACGCTATTGATAATAAAAGAAGTATTGTATTGTTCCCTGAAGGTAAGATTCCGGCAGAGAATCATCCAAAACTTATACATTTTAAAGAAGGAGCTTTCAGGATTGCCATAGAAAAACAGGTTCCGATTGTGCCTGTAACGATTCCAAACAATTGGAAAATCCTGCCGGATTTTAAGGAGATGGTCGTAAATCGTCATGTAATGAGGGTGGTATTTCATGAACCTATTGAAACCAAAGGGATGACAATGGATGACCTGAATGAATTACGTAGCAGAACCTTCGCTATTATAGACCAAGAGTTAAAAAAACATAATAAACATATAGAATAACTGTTATTCATTGAATAGAATTTATATTTTTAAATTCTAATTGAACGCATATGAAAGTAAATATTGAAACCATCAGAAAAATAGCTCATTTGGGCAGGTTGGAATTAGATCCTAAGGAAGAGGAGTCTTTCTTTAAGGACTTTAATAAAATTCTTGATTGGATGGACAAATTGAATGAAGTAGATACGGAAAATGTTGAACCATTGATTCACATGTCTGAGGAGGTAAATGTTCTTAGGGAAGATGTTGCTTTTAATACACTTGGTCATGATGAAGCATTATTAAATGCTCCGAAGAAAGACTCTGATTATTTTAGAGTGCCGAAATTCCTGGGTCAGGAAGAGTAATTCTAATCTTAAACTATAGAGATGAACACATTATTCTGGAAAAAATGGAATAAGCCTTATCGCAACTTCTACGTTTTTTTATTATCCTTATTTCTATTATCTCTTTTCGCATTATTAGTTTCAGAAATTCTAAGAGAAACGGTTGTAATTAAATGGCTGCTTTTTTCTGAAATTGATAGCATAAAGGTTGCTGTTGATAGCTTTAATCAGTATCTGCTTAATTTTACCATTGATTCTGATAATTTTTTATTGCGTGAACGGTATAGGGCCAGTGAAGTCCAGGTATATCCTGTTTTTTCTTATATCTTCCTAAGTTTGGTAATTATAGGGATGTTAACCGGGCTTACTCTGTTCACCTACATGGATATAGTCTGGTATATAGCCGGAGTGCTTGTGTTCCTGTTTTTTCTGGCTACCCTACATACAGAACTGTTGCAGGTCTTTGGTCAGGGAAATCATAAAATTCTTATTGCCCTGATTATCCTTTTCGGTGGCCTCAGTTATTACTTCCATTCCTTTAATAAAAACTTCAATTTCTTTAAAAGGCTGGCTTCATTCATTATTCTGACTGTTCTGGCAGGGGTTTTTCTGGCAATTGGGTCTGAAGTTGATAATCCATTTTTGTATCTGGCAAATTTCGGCATAGTAGTTCCGATATTTATTTCAATACTATTTTTTATAATTATTTCATTGGACATTATTAAAGCCTTTCTTTTTATTACCACTGATTCACCCAATATTACCAAGAAAAACCATCTAAGGAATTTTCTTATAATATCTCTTCTGTATCTGGTTAACCTGGTTCTTTTATATCTGAAGAAAACGATGCGAATAGATTGGGACATTCTTTATTTCAATGCCTATTACCTGTTTATTATTTCTGCTGTTCTTGGTATATGGGGTTATAAAAAACGATCTGTGTTATTTAAAGATATAATCCCGTTCAGTCCAAATGGTGCATACTATTACCTTTCGCTGGGAATTATAACTTCTGCTACCATTGCCTTTGCATGGATAACCGGGAATGATCCATTGGCAGAAAGTCTTGAATACGGTATTATCTACACGCATTTATGTTTTGGGGTAGTGTTTTTTATTTATATTTTGTTGAATTTTTTCGATGCGTTCAACAAGGTTTCTGTTTATAAGATCGTATATCAACCTCGCAGAGCACCGTTTTTTATGGTAAGAGGGGTTGGCTTTGTAGCTGTTATTGCTCTTTTTTTCTATGGTAACAGGTTCCCATATTATCTGGGATTGGCGGGGTATTATAATTTGGCAGGAGATGTATTCAAATATGAAGAGGATCTTGTTCAAGCTAAAAATTATTATAGGGAGGGAATTATCTATGAATTCCAAAATCAAAGATCCAATTATTCCCTTGCGGCACTAGCTCATTCGCAAGGCCAGTATAAGGAAGCATTAGAATATTATGAGATGGCTTCTATTAAGAGGCCTTTTGAATATGCATTTGTAAATCTGGCAGAAATCTACAGGCATCAGGATATGTTTTTTCCTGCTATTTTTAAGTTAAAAGACGGTGTGTCATTTTATACTGAGAGTCCTTATGTGAATAATAATCTAGCCTTGCTTTACAATCGGACGGCAATAAAGGATTCGGTTTATTATTACCTGGATGTGGCCAGACAAAATTCCGTTGATCCAATTGTTCCAATCAATAATTTCTTTTCTATTTATCTTCAGGAAGGTTTCATGGAAGAAGCGGATAGCCTCCTTCGTGCCAAGTATGATAAGCGGCCTCATTTGCCTTTTGAAAGTAACAGGTTGGTTTTAAAAAATGCATTAAGGGATTCGGCTACGAGTGGTTTTATGAAAGAGCAATTTGCTGACAGCAGTTTGTACAATGTTAACTTTTCTTATCTTTTTAATTACGGCTTAAACAAGCGCCAGTCAACGCATGATACCACCTATTTAGAGGTAGTTAAAAAAGTATTGGCCTATGAAGATAATGAGGATTATAAAGATGATCTTAACCTGATTCTGGCTTTACGGAAATGGTATTCAGGAGATAAGGCGGAGGCTAGAAATATTCTTGCCGGACTTGCCGGAGTCGAAAGCTTGAGGAACCCGTCCTTTTCAAATATGCTGGGACTTTTACTTATGAGAGATCGGGCTCATCTGGAAGCGGCTGAATACTTCAGAAGATTAATCATGCTTGGCGATCAGGAAGCTTATTTAAAGTATGCTATCAATATGATGCTTACGGGAGATTATGCAATAGCTAAAGAAGCTTTTGAAGGTTTGCGGGAAAGTCATGAACCTTCTATTCGCAGGATAAGCAATAACCTGTTGATGATACTTCAGACAGAAAGGGCAAGCGTGGCTATAAATTGGGAAGAAACTTTGAGATACCAGTTTATGGAGTTCAGAAGTCAGGAATTAAAAGAGCAGGAAATGTTGGATCTGTATCGTAGTTTTTATGATGCCAACACAAAGAAAATTGCTGCTGCGGCCATGATGAAGTACTACCGGTTGAATGAACGGCCACAAGATGCTCTGGGTATTTTTCTTGGACTCTCACAGGAGAATAAGGATAATAAAGAGCTTAATTTTCAGTACCTTTTAGCTCTTGATGCAGCCGGTAACTGGGGTGAATTGGAGAAATCCTCCTCCACACTTTCCTTGGCTGATGAGAATGAAGATTACCGAAGATATTTTAAGGCTCGGGTGGCAGAAAGCAGGGATGAAAAAAATATAGCTTCTGCACGTTATGATGAAGCCGTTAAAAGGCTTCCTTTTGATGCAAAAGTGGTTATTGCCGCAGCTGAGTTTTTTCAAAACCGGAATGAGTCATTTAAAGCCTATGAGATTTTGCTGAGGTCACTTATGCAATTGCCTGAAGAAATTGAAATTATTAAGGCTTATACATTGCAGGCTGTCCGGTTAAACCTTATAACTTATGCCGAGGATACCCTTGCCCGTTTGTCAAGGTTAATGCCTCAAAAAGAGTTTGAGGCCTTTAAAAAGGAGTATCTTTCAGAGCTTCAGAAAGCAGAACGTGAGTTTCAACAGTAAGATGAAGATATATACCAAAACAGGTGATAAAGGAACAACTTCCCTTCTGGGAGGACTTAAAGTATCTAAGTCGGATGTTCGTTTGCATGCTTACGGGACGGTTGACGAACTTAATTCTTATATCGGACTACTTTCCGATCAGCCTGTGAGCTCAACATCGGTTGATTTTCTAAGAAATATTCAAAATATACTTTTTACCATAGGTTCGCATCTTGCTGCAGGGCCGGATAATAAATTTCCACTTCCACCGGTAGAAGAATCCTATGTGTTGGCTCTTGAGGGTGAAATAGATTCTATTAATGCACTGGTTCCGGAACTAAAAAGTTTTATCCTGCCTGGTGGCCATCCTTCAATATCACATTGCCATATTGCCCGTTGTGTATGCCGGAGAGCAGAACGGCTGGTTATCAGTATGTCAGAAATCTGCTCAGTGGATCCTTTAATTGTAAAATTCCTCAATCGTCTCTCGGATTATCTTTTTATGCTTGCCAGGAAAATGGCCCATGATCTGGATATTCCTGAAATTCCCTGGAAGCCGCAGAATTAATACTATTTTAATTCAAAAAAGGTAAAATTTGCGTTTATTTGCATAAAGTTTCTGCTAAAGAATATTGTACATGAAAAATTTTGATGTTTACCCTTTGTTTGACATAGAGCCTGTTAAGGCAAATGGTTCCTGGCTTTGGGATAAGAATGGTAAAAAATACCTTGATCTTTACGGAGGCCATGCGGTAATTTCAATAGGACACACTCATCCTACTTATGTTAAGAGGATAAGTGATCAGTTAAATAACATAGCTTTTTATTCCAATTCTATAAAAATTTCGCTTCAGGAAGAGCTTGCTGATAAACTAGGAAAGTTGTCGGGTTATGAGGATTATTTCTTATTCTTATGTAATTCCGGAGCGGAAGCTAATGAAAATGCGTTAAAATTAGCTTCGTTTCATACCGGTAAAAAGAAAATTATATCCTTTACCAAAGGATTTCATGGGAGAACATCTTTAGCAGTTGCCGCTACCGATGGAGCCTCAATGCAGGCTCCGGTGAATAAAACCGAAAACACCATACTTCTTCCATTTAATGACGAGGAAGCCCTTGAGAAGAATTTTTCAGAAGAAGTTGCTGCTGTTATTGTAGAAGGTATTCAGGGTGTTGGTGGAGTGCAAATTCCGACAGATGGATTTTTATTAAAGATGCGTCAGCTTTGTGATAAATACGGAGCTGTTCTTATATTGGATGAAGTTCAAAGTGGTTATGGCCGTTCCGGAAAGTTCTTCGCACATCAGCATAGCAATGTTGTTCCGGATTTAATTACCACAGCGAAAGGCATGGGCAACGGATTCCCTATTGCAGGTGTTTTGATTAGCCCTGTTTTTAAAGCTGTACATGGAATGCTGGGGACCACTTTTGGCGGCAATCATCTGGCCTGTGCTGCTGGTATTGCTGTGTTGGATGTTATTAAAGAGGAAAATCTAATTGAGCATTCAGCCGAAATGGGTCAATATTTAATGGACAAAGTTAAAAATATTCAGGGCGTAAGATCAGTACGTGGTTATGGGTTAATGGTGGGGATTGAACTGGAAGTAGCTTGTGCTGAAATACGGAGTGCTCTTTTGTTTCAACACAGCATGTTCACAGGGTCTTCTTCAGACAAAAATACTATTCGTATATTGCCGGCACTTAATATTAAAAAAGAAGAATTAGATTTATTCATTAGTGCTTTTGAATCTGTTTTATCCAAAATATTAGTCAAATAGATGAGACATTTTACATCAGTTAAAGATGTTGAGAACCTTCCCGCTCTTGTTAAAGAAGGTCTTAATTTTAAAAAAGATCCGTTTGCTTTTTCAAGTCTTGGGAGGAATAAGACCATAGGTATTATATTCTTAAATCCTAGTTTGAGAACCCGACTAAGTACGCAAAAGGCAGCTCAGACCTTAGGTATGAATGTCATGGTGATGAACTTTGACAAGGAAGGCTGGGCCTTGGAAACGGAAGATGGAGTGGTAATGAAAGGCGCATCTGCCGAGCACATTAAAGAAGGCGCGGCTGTAGTTGGCCAATATTGCGATATTATAGGTATACGTTCTTTTTCTAAATTGGAAAGCCGTGAAGAGGATTATGCAGATATCATTCTGAATAAGTTTATAAAGTATTCAGGTGTTCCTGTGGTAAGCCTTGAATCCAGTATATTGCACCCTCTTCAATCACTAACCGATTTGATAACCATTGAAGAGTTTAAAACCAAGCCCAGGCCAAAAGTTGTACTGACGTGGTTACCACATTTTAAAAGTTTACCTCAGGCAGTTCCCAATTCTTTTTCTGAATGGATGAAGCACAAGGATGCCAATGTGGATTTTGTTATAACACATCCCAAAGGTTATGAACTTGCAGAGGAATTCAGAGGAGATACTCCGATTATTTATGATCAGGCAGAAGCTTTGAAGGGTGCGGATTTTGTCTATGGGAAAAGTTGGTCATCGTATAGTGATTATGGGAAAGTATTAACTGAAGGTAGGGATTGGGTGATTGATGCAAAAAAAATGGATTTAAGCAACAACGGGAAATTTATGCATTGTCTACCCTTAAGAAGAAATCTTAAGGTAATGGATGAAGTTTTAGATGGCCCTCATGCTATTCATATACAACAAGCAGGAAACAGATTATACGCAGCACAGGCTGTTTTAAAGAAGATCCTGGAAGATAATTTTTAAGATGGAAGCAGTAAGGATTGTAAAGATTGGAGGTAATGTCATAGATGATGAATCTGCCCTGAGCCGATTCCTAAAAGACTTTGCTTCCGTAAAAGGGCCAAAGGTACTGGTACATGGTGGTGGGAAAGTGGCAACAGAAATAAGCAAGAGCTTAGGGATAGAAGCTAAAATGGTTGATGGACGAAGAATTACCGATGCCGACACCCTACGCATAGTTACCATGGTATATGGAGGTTTAATTAATAAGAGAATAGTTAGCCTTTTACAATCTTTTTCATGTAATGCCATTGGCTTAACTGGTGCTGATGCGAATATCATTTCTGCTATAAAAAGACCCGTTAAGAATAACATTGATTACGGATTTGTTGGGGATGTTACAGGAATTGATTCCGAAATTTTGCTTAAGCTGATAGAGGCAGGACTTACTCCGGTGGTGGCTCCCTTGACTCATGATGGTGAGGGAAATATGTTAAACACCAATGCCGATACCATTGCGTCGACTTTAGCAATTGGTATTTCATCCGAAGTTAAAGCTGAATTAATATATTGTTTTGAATTACCGGGAGTTATGAAAGATATAAATGACCCGCATTCTGTGATAAATGACATTGATTTTCAATCTTATCAACAGCTGAAAGAGGACGGAGTTGTGGCTAAGGGTATGCTGCCGAAGATGGACAATGCGTTTAATGCCATTAAGGAAGGTGTTGAATCTGTAACGATTTGTCATGCAAATGATCTTTTGTCTATTCTTAATCTTAATGAGAAAAAAGGGACAAAATTAACTATACAGTAAATTGTAAATACTATTAATATGGATAATGCTCAATTGAAAAAAGAGGCCATAGAATTGTTGAAAGGAATGATCAGGATAGAATCTTTCAGCAAACAGGAAGATAAAACTGCCGATCTGATTAATCAGTTTTTAACAGATAAGGGCATTGCTACCCATAGAAAAATGAATAACATCTGGGCATTCAATAAGAATTATGACCCTAAGAAACCTACTATCCTTCTTAATTCCCATCACGATACGGTACGTCCTAATTCAGGATATACACAGGATCCTTTTGAGCCTATAGTAAAAGACGGGAAGCTTTTTGGACTTGGCAGCAATGATGCGGGAGGTTGCCTGGTGTCGCTAATAGCCACATTCTGTTATTTCTATGATAAAGAAAATTTGAAATATAATTTTGTTGTTGCGGCTACTGCTGAAGAAGAAATTTCCGGATTAAACGGGCTAGAATTGATTGTGCCTGATTTAGGTGAAATGGAATTTGCTATAGTGGGGGAGCCTACCCAAATGGATCTTGCCATTGCTGAAAAAGGATTGATGGTATTGGATTGTGTTGCTAAAGGAAAAGCCGGGCATGCTGCCAGAGATGAAGGGGAAAATGCCATCTATAAAGCAATCAAGGATATACTATGGCTGACAAGCTATAAATTTGAGAAGGTTTCTCCTATGCTTGGCCCCATGAAGATGTCGGTTACGGTAATTAATGCAGGTTCTGAACACAATGTTGTTCCTGATACATGTAAGTTTGTGGTTGATGTTCGTATTACAGAAATGTATAAAAATGAAGATGTCCTTAAGATCATAGAAGATAATATTACCTCTGAGGTTTATCCAAGGTCTATACGCTTAAAACCATCGCATATAAACCCTAACCATCCTGTAGTGTTGGCAGGAATTAAGCACGGTGGCAGCACCTATGGATCTCCGACAACATCCGATCAGGCTCTTTTGACAATACCTTCATTAAAAATGGGGCCGGGTAACTCCAAACGCTCCCATACGGCTAATGAATTTATCTGGATAAGTGAGATTGAGCAAGGTATAGAAAGATATATTAATGTACTTAGTGAGTTGGTTGTAGAATAATTTTCATAAAATTTTTAAGCCTGTAATAAAGGTGATTTCAATATGAGTAAGCTCTGGCAAAAAGAAAAGAATGTTGATAAAGAAATAGAACGTTTCACTGTGGGGAAAGACAGGGAAATGGATATGTTTCTGGCCGAATTTGATGTGTTGGGCTCTTTAGCTCATACACAAATGCTTGAGAGCATTGGATTGCTTGAAAAGACCGAGCTTGAGGTACTTCATAGAGAACTTAAAAATATTTATTCAGAGATTAAATCAGGGGATTTTAGGATTGAGGAAGGCGTTGAGGATGTTCACTCCCAGGTGGAAATTCTTCTGACACAACGTTTGGGTGATGTTGGGAAAAAAATACATAGCGGACGTTCACGCAATGATCAGGTTTTGCTTGATCTGAAGCTTTTTACCAGGGATGCTATTAAGCAAACTGTGTATAATGCCAAGAATCTTTTTGACCTTCTTCTAAGACTCAGTGAGGAACATAAGGAAAAATTACTACCTGGTTACACGCACTTACAGATAGCAATGCCATCTTCATTTGGATTATGGTTTGGTGCTTATGCTGAAAGCATCGTGGATGATCTTCAGATGCTTTTGGCTGCTTACAAAATCTCTAATAAGAATCCTTTGGGATCGGCTGCCGGTTATGGGTCTTCATTTCCCCTGAATCGTACGTTAACTACCGAACTTCTGGGTTTTGACAACCTAAATTATAATGTGGTCTATGCTCAAATGGGCAGGGGTAAAACGGAGAGAAATGTTAGTGCAGCTATGGCTTCTCTTGCTGCCACGATGGCAAAAATGGCTATGGATGTTTGCCTTTATATGAATCAAAATTTTGGGTTCATAACCTTTCCGGATGAGCTTACCACGGGTTCCAGCATTATGCCTCATAAAAAGAATCCGGATGTTTTCGAACTTATCCGTGCTAAGTGTAATAAAATACAGGCTTTGCCAAATGAGATTTCTTTAATTACAGGCAACCTGCCTTCCGGATATCACAGAGATTTGCAATTGATCAAGGAGAATTTCTTGCCGGCATTTGTGGATCTGAACGACTGCATACAAATAGCGGCCTTTATGCTGGAAAACATCAGGATTAAAGATCAGATTCTTAATGATGATAAATACCAATACTTATTCAGTGTAGAAGTGGTGAATCAAATGGTGCTTAACGGGGTACCTTTCAGAGATGCCTATAAACAAGTAGGAGCAATGATAGAAGCCAATCAATTTACACGTCCTGACAAGATAAACCACACCCATGAAGGCAGCATCGGAAATCTATGCATTCCACAAATACATGCCATGATGGATGAGGTTTTCCAAAACTTTAACTTTAGTAAAGTAGATACCCGGATTGAAAAGCTTCTAGGTTAAAATCTTAAAAAATTTCACAAACCTCATCAATCATAAGATAAACATCATCGTAATGCTTGCCTACCGGATTTCCTCGTTTATGTCCAAGGCGCACGATTATTAAATCTTCAGAAGGAACGGCGATTACATACTGTCCCAGAATTCCCCGGGCATAAAAAACATCTCCCAGCTTTTTATAATCCGGAATCAACCACCACTGAAATCCATAGTAGTTGATTTGTTCTCCCGGCATATTAGGATCTTCCAGGTTAGCTGCCCTAAGCGACTTTTCTACATAGGCGCTATCAATAAGTTGATTGCCATTCCAATTTCCTTTTTGCATAAATAACTTTGCTATACGAGCAAAGTCCCTGGCATTTGAATTAAGACAACAATATGCTTTTTCCATGCCGCCTTCTTC
Organism: Cytophagaceae bacterium; assembly: GCA_046313675.1. GTDB lineage: Bacteria > Bacteroidota > Bacteroidia > Cytophagales > Cytophagaceae > JBKBXU01. The sequence continues at coordinate 5,790 of JBKBXU010000013.1, read as the reverse complement.
GTCAAGGCTCCATTTTGCCTCATTTTCAGATCCGGTTGGATGCCAGATGTTTTCTTGCATATACTCACTCAGGGTTTTTCCTGTTGCTTCCTTTAAAACTGCAGCAAGGATCTGGGTGTCCCCACTTCTATAATTATAATATACCCCAGGTTCTTCTTCTACTTCCAGTCGCTGAATCGTTCTGTTTAGGTCTGTTCCATAATAAGCTTCCGTAGTGATAGAAAATGGATTGGCATAGGCTTCATTCCAGTCAAGGCCTGAACTCATGGTGAGTAAATGCCGGATGGTAATATTTTTTCTTTTACCTTCATTGTAGTAAGGCAGAAAATCTCCGACTGGCTGATCAAGGCTTTTAATTTTCCCTTCTTTTAGTGCGATTCCTACCATGGCACCAACATAAGACTTTGCCATAGAAAATGAATTGGAAAATGAATCCGGACCATAGCTTTCCCAATACTCTTCATGAATTATGGAATCATTTTTTATAACCAGAAAGGCTACACTCTTTAAGCGCTCCAGTTGTTGTTTCAGATCCTGTGTTAGGGGAATCTGGTTAAATTTTTCTGAAACAGGCCATGGCTGGGGCTCCGGACTTGCAGTAATCATGCGATTATCAAAAATGGTATAGTCGTCTATTTCTGCAAAATTATACCATAGCGCCCTGTATATGTAACCTTTTTCAAATACCAACAATAAAAGGTTTAGCAGGACAAGAAATAGAATAACTACAAGAAACGCTTTCCCGCGTTTGTTTTTTCTTTTTGCCATATCTTAAAAATCAAATCCAAAAGTAAGATAAAAAGTCCTTGGAACACGAATTTCTTCTGCAATTCCCCAGGCTACATCAAATTTTACGTAATACCCAAGGAACATGGTTCTTAATCCAAATCCATAACCTAACAAAAGCGGGCTTCTATAGTTTGTAACGGATGCGGAGAAAGGTGAATTTTCCCAGGTCAGGTCTTGTGTTTTTGTGGTGTTTTCTGTACCAAAAGGGTCTCTGCCTGTCCATGCGGTGCCCAAGTCATAAAATCCAACTAGTTGAAGATTGCGAAGAAAATTGGAATTCACCACTCCGGTACTAAAATAAGATATTATTGGCAGACGAAGCTCTGCATTTGCTAATGCATATTGTTCCCCCCATTGCTGATTATAAGGATGCCCCCGCATATTGGTAGCGAAACGCATAAACATAAAATCACTTTTATCGGTTGTTGCTAAATTATTGAAAGGGTTTTGATTCCCATCTGTATTCAATTTGTTAAAAAGCCAGTTATCCATTCCTCCCAGCATGAAGAATTTAGGGGAATTTCCGAAAAATCTTCCATAGCTAACTCTGGTTGCCAATGTAAGGGTTCTGTGCAGGCGTTTATATTTTCTTACATCCAATACAAAAACATTGAAATTTTCTTCAGATGATTGGGCACTTACAAAATTCTCCATTGAAATGAGGGCTCGTGTACCTTCAGGCATATTCAACCCATGAAGTCGGGTGTTGTCAAATACATAATTGAACCGGAGTCCTCCATAGAAGTTTGTAATATCCGGCCTGAATGCCAATGTGGCCGGGTCAAGAGCGTGGTCTACAAAGCGGGTGTGTACCACAAATGGAGAAGCTGAAACCCTTGCTTTTTGACTCAGCGGATATGATGCAGTTGCTTCTATTCTGTTCAGGCTATATCTGTGCCATAAATTTTCAGTTGTAAAAGCAAAAGTTTCTCTGTCAAAGCGGATTTTATAATCAATTCTGTTTTTTAAATACTGATAATCAAAAAAAAGATTACTGTTTCTAAAATCTACAAGTCCAAATAATCCCGCCGATATTCTATGGTTGTTCATTATATCAGCCATGGTAGATTGCATAAGAATTCCCATTCCTCTTAGTGGATGCACCATAACGGAGGAAGTTACCCTTTCAACACTGAAATAATTTTTATAGGCATACGGTCCATATACCGATACCGGATTTTTTTCCAGGCTGGTTTCTTTTTTTGCAAAGTTTCCACTTTCCTTTTCAACTATTACTCTACGTGGTTTTTTATCACTTTCAAAATGGTAGTCATGAATGTTTATATCGTCATCCTGTTTTGTTGTATCAGGCTCATTACTTGCACCATTATCTTTTGGCCCTTCTTCAATCAATGTCTCAATTTGTTTAAACAAGGAGTGCATGACAGTAGGAGGGTTAAGCTGTAGGTGTCGGTAAGTAAAAACGGTATTGTAAGACTTAGAGAAGTCGTAGGACTCGTAGTAATACAACCTTTTTCTTCCTTTTTCTAGGGTTGTAAATGCTAAACCGCCTTTATCATCAACACTAAATTCATGTATGTCCTGAATAAATGCGGATACTTGTGTTGCTTTGCCGGAATCCGGATTCATTCTGTAAAGGTTAACAATACCCTTTTCGTCGTTAAGGTACACGAGTTCATTTTTGTTAAAATTAGCAGGCTTTGTATGGTTTCCTCCCTGGCTGATTCTTTTTACCTCATTGCGTTTTGATGGGTTGTAGTAGTAGAGATTGTTATGCTTAGCAATATTTCTATAAGCCATGTCGTGGTCAATAGCTGTAAAAAGTGTATCGTCGCCTCGATTGGAGCTGAAAACTATGTGGTTAGAATTTTTAATAAATATTGGATCCCGGTCGTCGTATAAATCATTTGTGATTTGACTTAAAGAATTACGGTTTATGTCAAAAATGAAAATATCACTCTGTCCTTCTTTGTCCGCACTCATTACCATTAACCTTCCGTCATGAGAAAATGAATAACCCAGGATTTGATGAAAAGCAGGGAGCTTTCGGGTAGCTTTATTGCCGGTTTTAATGTCCACCGAAGTCATAACTGTTTTTCCCTTGTCAACCTCAATAATGGTAAGAACATCCTTAGATTGCCAGGAAAGTAATGGGGTGTTAGGGTCTTCTCTTTGTTGTATTAAACGGGAACCTCCTCTGACAGCCGTTTTATTAGTGCCCGTTTCCAAGTCTCGTACTATAATGGAATATCTCCCCTCTTTCGTTATGGCATAGGCCATATGGGTTCGCTCAGAGTTGAACGATGGGTAAGAAATCTTTTTTTCCTTCTGAGGTGAAATTTTTAAGGTTTCTTCTTGCGGTAAGGTATATTCATCAACAAGCTCCCCTGCCATAGAAGTGTAAAAGTTCTCCCATTCTTTCAGGATAAGGTGGTAAGGGATGCCTATTATACTTTCTATTCCGGTTTCCTGATTTCGAATGATCCTTGTTAGGGTCATTATTGTAGGCATATTTGACCTGCCGTATTTTATGGAAATAAAATTCCAGAAAGACTGCCCCAGGATACGGGCATCATCTCCTGAGTAACCTGAGAGGTTCTTTATATTACCCCGCAGCATACGGTCACGCATATAGTTATCCATTTCTCTGCTCCATCCTTCGGCAACATAGGCTGCAGCCCCACTCATAAACCATTCAGGCAGGCTTAGTAAGTAAGAACTTTGGACAATGTCTTTTAAACTACCTCCAAAAAGCATTAGACTGAGTATCGTAGATGATACCCCTTGCACGATTTCTTTCTTAAAATCTTCATGGCTTCCGTTAAAAGCAACCTCAATCTTGGATTTTACAAAGTGGGTTTGCCCACCCACAAGGTAATTGTCTCTGTCCAGCCCAATGTTGCTTTGCTGCAATTCCTGCACGGAGCTGTAAACAATCAGCTTTGTTTTTACATAAGGCGCAAATCCTACCTGTTCGGTTATACGGGCATAATTTTCTTCAGCATACCTTCCAGCATGTTTTGCCAGGTCTTTGTGCCCGTAATAATAAATGTCAAAATTGGCCGTAGTAAGGAGTTTCCAGTTAAATTCCCTGTGCTGAACCCGATTTTGGCCGAATATGACTTGTGAGTTTTGTGCATAAGAAGTGGTTAAAGCACAAAAACATATAATTAATAATGTGAACCTGAACTTAGAATACATAAATAGTGTTAGCTCTGACTTGCCGGAGTATATAACGCAAAAAATCTGTTAATATTAACAGTAGGTTCAGGATCTTTTCCTGAAATTAAAAATTCACTCATTTCTTCAGCAAAATAAGGTGCCAATGATACGCCTTTCGTTCCTAATCCATTAAAAATAAAAATATTTTTTATTTCCGGATGCACTCCGAGCAAAGGTTTTCTGTCGACTACAGCTGGCCGTACACCTGCATGATGATCAACGATTTCAAAAGGCACCTTCAGGATTTTTTCCAGTTTTTGCCTGATTTCTTCTCTGCCTTTCTCGGAAGGCCCCGGGTCAATGAACTTCCAATCATAGGTTGCTCCTGACCTGAACCGATTATTTCCTAAAGGTAAAATAAAAATTCCACCTTTGTTTACGATATTTTTAATCTTAAGTTCCTTTGAATACAGGGTCAAAATGTCGCCACGTGTAAGGGTAAAAGGAAGCCAGCGGAAATACGGGTTTGCCGGGCCGGAACTTCCGTCACAGAAAATCAAACCCCGGGCTTCAAAATCTCCCCATAAAATGACGTCGTCCAGGTAAAGATCTTCATGTAAAAAACTTGCTTCTATATACAAGCCGTTTTCTTCAAGGTGTTTTTTAAATGAGCTCAGCATTTTTGGAAGATCCAGCCAGCCCCCCATTTTTATTTCAAACCCATTATAAGGGCAATGTATATAGGGTTCATATTTCTGATCATCCGGATTTTCATTTACAACACTTTGCACCGTCGGGTTTTCAAGCTTTGCCTGCCAATAATTCTGTTCTTCCACAGAAACATACGGCCTGTAAATTGGCATGGGATGGAAAAAATCTTCTCCCAGGAAATTTTCAAAATCTTTGTAAAAGGAATTCAGGTAAGGAAATAGTTTTGGTGCGGCCCAGGTAAGGTTCATCTTTTTCCCGGTAACCGGATTACAAATGCCGGCAGCTACCTGAGAAGATGTATTAGCAGAGCTGTTATTCACAATCAGAATTTTATACCCCTTTTTTAGGAGTATATAACCAAGGATTGTCCCCGCAATTCCCTGGCCTATGATTATGTAGTCGTATTTTTTTGTACCTGAAGACATATTTTTTTGTAAAATAAAGTATTATTTCAGAATAGGGGAAGGATATTTATTATTTTTACCCTTTAAATGGTAAATTATGGAAATTCAAAGCTTCGTTTTTAATCCTTTTCAGGAAAACACTTATGTGCTGCATGATGAGACAAAGGAATGTATTATTGTAGACCCGGGATGTTACGAAAGGGAGGAGAAAGAAGAGCTGGTGGCTTACATTACAAATGCAGGGTTGAAGGTTGTTAAGCTGGTCAATACCCATTGCCACATAGATCATGTACTAGGCAATAAGTTTGTAAAAGAGTATTATAAAGTTCAGCTTCATATTCATCCCATAGAGGAGCAAATTCTTCGGGCTGTCAAGGTTTATTCATCTAATTACGGGTTTTATCAATATGAAGAGGCTGAGCCTGATGTTTTTCTTGAGGAAGGTCAGAAATTGAAATTTGGAAATACCGAGCTTGATATACTTTTTGTGCCCGGCCATTCTCCCGGCCATTTGGCATTTTATAATAAAAAAGATAAGACGTGCATTGCAGGAGATGTTTTGTTTCATCGAAGTATAGGCAGGACAGACCTTCCGGGAGGTAATTTTGATACACTTATACAGAGCATTCAGAAGAAGTTATTCTTGTTGGGCGAAGAGGTTATTCCTTTTGAAATCGCTGGAGTGAAAAGCGATAGGGTAACTTACGGTCGCAGGTTCACCGAAGGACAAAGCATTGGCAAAAAAATCGTCCTCAAATCAACC
>JBKBXU010000012.1:0-29515 GCA_046313675.1 Cytophagaceae bacterium | reverse complement strand
TGGCGGTTTCTCCGCTATGAAAATCCACCTCTATGCCCCCCATGGAGTAATGGCTGGTAGGCGAGACTTCCATAGGTTCTTTGGTAATGTCGATACCTAATTCTTTAAATCGGCTGTACAGCTGGGGAAGCCTTTCCTTAATATATTTAGCGCCTTGGTGGCTAATGTCCAGAAAAACGGCTTTGTTCTTCGTGCCACGCCCGTTCATAATCTCTTTTTTAATAGCCCGGGCCACGACATCTCGGGCGTCAAGCTCCATTTGATCGGGAGAATATTTTTCCATAAAGCGCTCACCGAGGGCGTTAAACAATCTTCCACCCTCTCCCCGAACGGCTTCGGTAACAAGTTTCCCAAGAAATTTATCCGGCTTCACCATGCCGGTGGGATGAAACTGTACCATTTCCATGTCCATCAAATGCGCTCCCGCATCGTAGGCAAGCCCGATGGCATCGCCCAGGTTTTCATCGGCCCGGGAGGATGAGCGGTTGAAAACAGATGAATAACCTCCACAAGCCAGTACGACTACCGGAGATTGAAAAAGGATAAATTCACCACTCTTCAAATCAATGCCTATGGCTCCAGCTACTTTTCCTTTTTCCTTTACAATTTTAATTATACAAACCTCCTCCTGATAAGGGAGCTGTAATTCTTTGGCTTTGTTGATCAGCGTATCCAATATGGCTTTTCCCGTTTTGTCTCCGACAAAACAGGTTCTACGAAAAGACTGAGCACCAAAGAAACGCTGATTGATCTTGCCATCACTCGTCAGGTTAAAGGGACAGCCCCACTCCTGCAACTCCTTTATGGCATTGGGTGCATTCTGGCATACCGTTTCCACGGCTTTGGCATCATTGATAAAATGTCCTTCCCGTATGGTATCGGCGGCGTGAATTTCCCAACGGTCTTCCGGATCAAGCGATCCAAGGGAGGCATTAATGCCTCCGGCAGCCATCCAGGTATGGGCATCGCCGTGTTTACGTCTTGAAAGCATCAGACAGGAAATACCGTTATTCTGAAGTTCAATGGCGGTACGAATCCCCGCAGCTCCTGTTCCAACGATAAGCACATTTACATTAATCGTCTTAGAAATATCATGAAAAACCATAAAAAGTAGCGATGTTCGTTAAATCTTAAACTTCTGAGGAAGGGACTTGTTTAGGTAATGAGAAAGTTGAAAAAAACTGAAGAATATATCTAAATATTAAGAAACTAAAAATTTTGTTTTTTTCTTTACATACAAATAAGCATTAACGTATGAGATCATTATTTTATCTTTTGTTGGGAAGTCTATTTATTTATTCCTGTAAGCCTGATCGCCCCCAGGAAGTAACCCTTGATAAATCAGGAAGTGTTGCAGGCCCTAAACTGGTTAGCACTGCTGTAGCCAATGAAATTGAATACGAAGTGGATACCATTATTCCACCGCAAAAGATACGTTCTGTGCCTATTCCTAAATCTGTGACTTTTGCCGGGCAGGAAATCCCACTTGATCGTTCGGATGTGCGTGAAGCATTGGAATATGAGTTGATGGTAAACACCTTCAGGCATTCGCATACACTGAAATTATTAAAAAACATTGAGCGATGGAAACCCCTGGTTCTTGAAATATTAAGGGAACATAATGTGCCGGAGGATTTTATTTACCTTGCCGTAGCTGAAAGTGAATTTGACAATAATGCCCAATCATATGCAGGTGCTGTTGGTATGTGGCAGTTTATGGAAGGCACTGCCAAAGACTATAAGTTAGTTGTGAACAAAGACGTGGATATGCGTAAGGATCCTAAGCTTTCCACCATAGCTGCCTGTAAATTTTTAACCACAAGTTACGAAGCGTTCAATGACTGGATTTTAACAACGGCGTCATATAATCGGGGAATTAAAGGGATAAAAAACCGTCTTGAAGAGCAAAAAGTAGATAATTTCTTTGATTTACATTTAAATCCTGAAACAGCTCGCTACGTGTATAGAATCATTGCGCTGAAAATCATACTTGAAAATCCTGAATTGTACGGTTATTTCCTTTCTTCTGATGAGAAATATAAGCCCTATAAATTTAAGACCATCACCATTACGGATGACGTTTCAAGCTTAGTGGACTTTGCCCAGCAGCATAATACAACCTATAAGGAGCTCCGATTGTTAAATCCCTGGTTCAACGATGCTTTAAACCTAAAGTTAAAGGTCGGCAAAAAAGAAGCATTTGAGTTAAGGGTACCGGAAAAGGATTAAGAGAAAATTTCAGCCTTTGCTCTTTTAGAGTCCCGGATTCTATCTTTTTTCGTGTTTTTTATTTCGTGTTTAGATGCCTCTTCTCTTTGTCTGGCAATAAACTGAAAATAGTCGCTGATAGGATAGTAGGTTTTCATAAAAGTTTTGTTTATAGTTTTACTATAATCTTTTATACAAAACTAAAACAGAAAAGAATCTTGGGAAATGATCGAGGCTAACTCAATTAATGATCTTAGTCATAAAAAGAGAGGCTGACACCAGTGTGCCTGCCTCTTTTATCTTGTCTAAAACCACTTATATAATGAGGATTTTAAATGTAACCAATTCCCCTTGGGATAAAACCCTGATAAAGTAAACACCATTTTTTAATCCATCGGTAGCAATCTTAATCTTTACTTCAGAAGAAGTATCTATTTTTGTATGGAAGAGTTTACCATGAATATCTGTAACTGATATTTCAGAATCGAATGCCAAATTTCCCAGAACTATATCTTCTCCACTCTTAATTGGATTTCCGCTAACAAGAAAAGGCTTTAAAACCACATCATTATTAAATTCAACCATACCCGAAACACTTTCTCCTCCATCATAATCAACATTTTTTAAGCGATAGAATAGCTTTTTTGAATATAATGAGGAATAATCTTTTGCCTTATATACAGGCGCACCATTAGCACGAATGGAATCTACCAGAGTAAATTCGCTTCCATCTGTAGATGATTCTAAAATATAATAATTTAAGTTGACTTCATTTGCTACATGCCAGACAGCTTCCCTATAATGATCTTTTTTGCCCACTTTGAACGATAGTATATCTACCGGAAGTAATCCACATTCCGGTTTCCAAAAATTTCCACTGATGGTAAACATGTACAATACCTGAAGAGTCCGGTTAAAGAAATAATCATCGGAATATAGGTTATTCAGATTGGTATATAAACTGTTCGCCCAGGTTAAATTTGCAGGAACGGTTGGATCAAGCGTCATTGCCCCAACGGCCATACCTCCGGGAATAGGGACATTATTATACGTCAAACAAGTTCCACTTCCATCCCAGTTAAGGCAAGCTCTGAAGTTATTGACATTTCCGTTAATCGGTGGCGAAGTTCTGGCCCAGGAGACCATCTTATTGGTAACTTCTTTACTCATATCCGTTCCGAACCAAAGATAGTCCGTAGCCAGTCGCCAGGGAATACGGGACGCATCAAATGCATAATTTCGTTCGCGCCAACTGCAATCGTCAGCATTTCCCACCGGCCCGGTTCCTGCCTGAGCCGGTCCACAGTCATCTGTACTCCAATCCCTGAATAATCCGGAAGTGGTATGTCCACAGGAGTTAAAGTAATTAGTACAATACTCTATGACCTGATCCCAACGCATATCTTCTGTTACATCCCTGAAAAAAGGATAATAGGCCATAGTGAAATAAGAGGGATCAACACAATGAGGCCCTCCAAAAAACTCTCCGGGACGCAACCTTCCACTTGCATGATCTACATCCCATTGCATAATGTTGTTAATCAAATCAATCGCCTCTTGCTTATAATTAATATCTCCATCACTGCCCCACTGGCAATGTGCCACCAACAAAGCAAAGGCTATATCCTCATCGCCGTCAGTAGCGGAATAGCAGCCATCAGAGCAGGTTTCATTAACAAATACCTGCCATGCCATTACGCCCTGTGCGTTTTTGTGATTACTATAAAACCGAAAAAGCCCATCAAACAAATCTTTATCCGCTCTATATGCAGATAATAACATACCGTAGCCCACTCCTTCTGACGCCGAATAAATAAAGTTACTGGATTGAGGATACATAACCCGATATGCTCCCCCATTTGCAGGAACTACAAATTCAGATTTCCATGCATTATACAAGTTGTCTGCCCGGGTAGTCATCTGAGCCTGAGTCTCAGCAGTTGGTTTAAATCCAAAATCATATTGTACATTCTGCGGCCAGGGAAAATTTTGACTTTGTAGCAAATGCCCTAAAAATGGGTTTACCAAAAACAGGAGAATCAATATGTTTGCTTTTTTAATCATAAAATAATCCAAAACTTTCACAGTAAGTGTCAATAATACATGAATTATTTTAAATTAAAAAGTCCTTGATGAACTTTTAATCTCTAAAGCTTCACCAACCTTCTTTGAGTGTTAATACTCTTGGAATTAAACAGAAGCAGGTAAACTCCCGGAGCAAAATCTTCCCCAAAAGTCATTACTCCTGACCCATTCAAAATGTTTTTATAAATTTCTAAACCTGCCGAATTAAGTACGATAACATCTATTGCCTCGCTCACAGCAAAAGTAATGGTGAAAAAATCTACAGCAGGGTTAGGGAAAACCTGCAGCTTAAAATCAATAACATCTACAGCAATGACAGGGCTATAAACGATATTATTATCTGTTAGTATTTTCATTCGATAATAGTTTTTTCCGGGAACAGGAAATTCATGAATTACAGAGCCGGGTAAATGACAATTATAAACATTTTCACTAATTGCCGTAAAGTCATTACCATCAACCGAATGCTCAACCATGCATGAACTGATATTTTGATTCAATGCGAGCCAGGACAGGTAAACTTTACCCTCTTGTACCTCACCCTTAAAAGAGTTTAGAAAAATGTCCAGAACCGAGCAATCCATCTCATGGTCACCAATTCCTTCAAAATGATTAATCGGGTAAACCTTCCATTGGAAAGACCCGGTTTCCCAACTATCAACCCCGGCTATTACCTCGGAAAGCCGTATGAGCGTATGATCTGTAGTACTCCCATCGGAAACTATCCAACCATTAGCACCCGGATCTGCGCCCACCTCGCCTATCACATCAATAATTTTATTTGTGGGTATTTTGCGTAAGATGATTGCATCATTCCCATTGAACCAACCAAAGCCTATGGTTTGATTAGTAAAGATCAGGATATAAGGATCAGAGCCTGAATGGGCTAAAATAAATACATCTCCCGGACCTATTGTCCCACTCAATCCTGTTATGTAACCGGGACTGGAACTACCGTTGTAGTAGGTTTCCACCTGATAGTTTTCTAAGTTGATTTCTTCAGGCGTCCCGTTATAGATTTCCAGGGCTTTATTCTGGCCGGAGCCTTCTATGTACTTACTAAAGAATAAATCTTCAGCACAATCGGAAAAAGACCTTCCTGCCCATAGTAAAAGGGGCAACAGAAGAAAAAATCTGTAAATTTTCATAGCTGCAAAAGTGGTTTCACCTTATACTGGTCATTATAAAGTGTTTAAGCAATTGCAATTATATAACACTACTGATTATAAGGCAAGAAAAAATTGAAAATATGATTACCTTACATACTAAATCATTTACAGCAATTCCACACCATTCCATTTTTGCAATCGTTATAATCACGACTTATTTATAGTTTTTATAATTCAAATTGTACATTTGTTTCAGAATATTCATTTTACATTAACAATTTTGATTATGCCAACCATTCTTGATCAGGTAAAGACATTTTTTGAAAGCTGGAAGCCGGAAGTGGAGGTTGAAGATGTGCACCAGTTGGCCCAGGCAGGTAGCGACAGACAATATTTCAGGGTTAAGACAGCTCAAAGGCCTTACATAGTAACCTACAACAGCAACATAAGAGAAAATGTAGCTTTCATTGAATTCACCCGACACTTTAGCAGCAAACAGCTATCTGTTCCGGAAATCTTTCATACCAGTCAGGATAAAAGCTTTTACATCCAGTCTGATTTGGGAGACACCTCTTTGTTCGACATTCTTCAACAGGAGGGTTTTACAGAACGTACGTTTGAATTATATCAGAAAACGTTTGCACAATTAGCGCAACTACAAATTACAGGAGGTACAGGCCTAAATTACGATTATTGCATTGCTACCCGTTCTTTCGATCGAAATGCCATATATTCTGACCTTCTTTATTTTAAATACTATTTCCTACGGGCATTAAAATTGCCTTACGATAAAAACCTGCTTCTGAATGACTTTGAAATGCTAAGTTATTACCTGATGCAGGAACGGAATAAGTTTTTTATGCACCGTGACTGTCAAAGTCGAAATGTAATGGTCAAGGACGACAAGGTTTATTTTATTGACTATCAAGGGGGAATGCAGGGAGCATTACAATACGATGTAGCATCTATGCTCTGGCAGGCAAAAGCTGCACTACCCTATGAATGGCGCGATGAACTGGTGGATTATTATTTTGACCGTGCCAACCATCTCCTAAACGATCAGCTAAATAAAACGGAATTTATGGACAGCTACCATGGATTTGTTTTAATCCGTATGCTGCAAACCCTTGGTGCCTACGGCTACCGGGGACTGTTTGAAGGAAAACCACATTTTATAAGCAGTATCCCTTTTGCCCTTAAAAACCTGAAATGGTTTCTTGAAAACAAGACCATTCCAATACGCTTACCGGAGCTTCAAAAAGCCCTGGAGGCTATGGTAAGCGAAGAGGTGATCAATCGCTTTGAAAACATCAAAGCAACAAACGACAGCAAATTAGTGGTAAAAGTCCACAGCTTTTCCTATAAAATAGGCCTGCCTGAAGACCCTTCCGGAAATGGTGGCGGCTTCGTATTTGACTGTCGGGGCTTACTGAACCCGGGTAGGTTTGAAGAATATAAGAAACTGACGGGAAGGGATAAGCCGGTGCAGGATTTCCTATTATATCAGACCGAAATGCCTACTTTCCTCCAACATGTTTACAGCCTGGTGGACATAAGCGTTACCGATTATTTGAAAAGAAATTTTGAAAGTCTTCAGGTCAGTTTTGGCTGTACAGGCGGACAACACCGAAGCGTGTTTGCTGCCGATAGACTGGCCAGGCACCTAAAGGAAAAATTTGGGGTTAAGGTAGTGGTGGAACATTGCGTGCAGGATGCAAAAAATTGGGTAAATTGAGAGAGGAGATATTGGGTTAAGTTATTAGGTTAAACTAGTAAGACATTAAAGGTTAAGAACTAAGGAGAATTAAAATAAAGAGGAATACATGAAAGCCATGATTTTTGCAGCTGGTCTTGGAACAAGGCTTCGGCCATATACTAACAATAAACCTAAAGCACTGGCTGAGGTGAAGGGTAAAACCTTACTTCAACGAAACATCGAATACCTTAAAGGATTTGGTATAAAAGAATTTGTTATAAATATACATCACTTCCCAGACCTGATACGGACTTATCTTTCTGAAAACAGAAATTTTGATGTTGACATACAAATTTCTGATGAAACCGACATGCTGTTGGAGACAGGTGGAGGTTTACAGAAAGCTGCACCTCTTCTTTCCGGAAATGAGCCTTTCCTGGTCATGAATGTAGATATCCTAACCAATCTAAACATTCGTAAACTCATTGATTTTCATACATCAGGAAAGGCCCTGGCCACACTTGCCGTAACCAACAGAAGCACCTCTAGGTATTTTCTCTTCAATGAGAATGAAGAACTTTGTGGGTGGAAAAATGTAAACACCGGTGAGGAAAAAATCAGAAAAATAACACCCCCCCTTCGTGAAATGGCCTTCAGTGGCATTCATATTATTCAGCCGGAAATCTTTTTCCTGATGAAACAAGAGGGTAAATTTTCAATAGTCGATACCTATCTTGACCTTTGCAGCAATAACATTATAAGAGGTTTTGATCATTCGCAGGATGTTCTTATTGATGTCGGCAAACCCGAAGCCATAGTTGAAGCCGAGCAGTTTGTGGTTAAGATATTAGGTGAATAAGATGTTAGTTATAGAATATATCCTATTAAGCAAAAACTCTTTTAACTCAATATCCGGATAATTATATTTTATACGCATCCATCCCATGCTCATCCCTATCCAAGCCTGAAATTTCCACCTCTTTCCTGACTCGCAGGCCAATGGTTTTTTTGATAAGAAAAAATACCAGCAAGGAAAAGCTAAAACTAAATACCCCTATAACCCCTACTCCAACAAACTGACTTACAAGCTGTCTCCATCCAGCTATTTCTGTAAAAATCCCAACAGCGATCGTTCCCCAGATACCACAAACAAGATGTGCCGGTATAGCTTCCACAGGGTCATCAATTTTAAAGTGCTTAAAGATTTTATTAAAAGCCACCACTAAAAAACCTGATACCGCTCCAATAATCATAGCCTGATGAGGCAGTGTAATATCAGCAGAAGCAGTAGAACTAACCAGAGCTCCAAGAATCCCGGAAATAAAGGTTGGAAGATTGTGCGTTTTAACGAAAAACCAGGTAAATAACCAGGAGGAAGCTGCCCCGGCCGAAGCCGCCACGGCGGTATTTAAAACCACAAGTGAAACCGTATAAGGTTCTGCCGAGAAAACTGAACCTGCACTAAAACCGAACCATCCAAACCACAAAAGAAAAATTCCAATGGTTGCTAATGGCATACTGTGCCCTACAATTTCATGCCCATTGGTGAACCGCCCTATTCTAGGGCCAAGCATTAATGAACCTGCAAGAGCCCCCCATCCACCAACTGCATGTACGATGCTGGCTCCTGAAAAATCATAAAAAGGGGTTTCCATAGCACTTAAAAAACCTCCTCCCCAATGCCACATTCCTACTATCGGATAGCAGAAGGTTACAAAAAGAATTGAGAACACCATAAAACTTCGAAAATGAATCCTTTCTGCCACTGCTCCAGAAACTATCGTAGCAGCGGTAGCAGCGAACATAGCTTTGAAGGCGATTAAAGCCCAAAAAGGAAAGAGTTTCTCATATTGATGCGCTTCATCAACACCTGCATGTCCCCATCCGCTATACCCAAACCACTGCCCCCTGTATTCTTCCCCGGGATACATTAAACTATATCCTATATACGTAAAACTAAGAATCCCGACTACCGGAACCAGGATGTTTTTGAATAAGATGTTTATCGTATTTTTTGATTGGGTTAACCCTGCCTCCAGGGAAGCAAAACCTAAGTGCATTACAAAGACCATCATGGTGCATAAAAGCATCCATAGATTATTAATTGTATAAAAATTTTCCATTCATGCTCAACAGGTACTTATTATTATCATTACCTTTTACAACTTATGCTATAGTTATTTGTTTGGTAAAATTAAATTGACACATCCTGATTAGCCAAGTTTTCTCTGTTTAACCAGGAATCAATGCGAAATATAAAAATTCAGGAAAATTATAATTTCGAAGGTATCCGAAGGTTGCGCATTCGCTGTCGCACTGGCTCTCCTTTCAATCCGGAGGATTGTTGTCCGAAAGAAAATGAAATAGGAGAAACGGAAGATTACGCAATAACGCTAAAAACACCACAACCCTTACTGGCACCGGAATTTATCTCACCAAATGATGATGGCTATAACGATTACTTTTACATTAAAGGGTTAAACCCTCAAATAAATAATCATTTGGTGATCATAGATAAGTTTGGAACAGAACAATACAGAGCCCAAAATTAAGAAAACGACTGGAGCGGCCACTCACGGAATGGAAGCTTATTGCCAAAAGGAACTTATTACTATATCTTTACCCAGGGAGAGGATGCAATAAAAGGTTTTTTTGAGTTACTCTATTAAACAGAACCTGGCAACTCTATGATGTTTTTATTTACGGAACAAATCTGAAATGGCAATTTTATAAAGCCGTCCCGATAAATCCTTGCTTGATTCGCTGGAAATGTAAAGCTGATTATTGTCCACAAAGGTTATACCCTCTGTTTGCCAATTCACTTCTACAGAGGTCAACTGTACGTAAGCCGAAGAACCATTTAAAAAATTATCTCCTGAAAATCCTTCAAACTTCCAAATAAAAGGAAAATGATGTTTTTTCTGATAACCTAATAATAGAAGTTTCTTTCCATCTGAACTAATAGCAGCACCTGTAATCCGCCCTTTAACATCAAACGTGCTGATAAACCGTGCCTGATAATTTCCAGGTTGTTTAGGAAGGGCATACAAAGCTGTCTGATGATCATTTCTGCGCTTGGTAAAGATGTATAAAGAATCTTTAAATGCAATTAAAGATTCACAATCAAATTGATTCGATTTTTTGTCTGACACGAAGCTGACCTGTTCAGAATAATTAAAATTGATTACTTCTCCTTTTACCTTTTCAATTGCATTTCCGCCAATGGAAGCCAATTTAATTTTTACTACTTTTAAATCTTTTCGTTCACCTGTATTATTGCCAAAATCACCTATATATAAAAACTCACCGTCAAAACACATGGCTTCAATATCCATCACAGGTACATTGGAAATAATTAGAGTTTGTAAAAGTTCTCCTGTAGCAGCATCAATTTTATATATCAGGCCTTTTTTGCCATCATTTATAGTAAACAAACCTTTTGGTGTATAGGCTAAACCAGATGATTCATCTATGGCAGCCGGGAGGTTTGCAATAAACTCAAGCTTGCTATTCTGTGCTGAAATTTGAAAGCTTAAAAAAAACAGAGAAAACAATAGGGGAAGGAAAAAGGATTTAAACATATAATTTTATTTTTAAAACAACAAGAGCTGCGTATATAGTCTACGCAGCTCTTAATTCAAAAATTGTGCTAAAGTCTAATTTTTAACTATTCTAATAAGGTCTCTTCTACCATCATATTCAATCAAAAGCAGATATACACCTGAAGACATACCGCTCAGGTTAAGCTCACAGGATTCTTTACCAGGAGCATCCTCAAGAACTGTTACACCCAACATGCTGGAAACGGTAACCTTAGTAATATCCGCTCCCGACAGATATACATTAAAAATACCATCAGACGGGTTTGGAAGAACCTGAATAGGGAATTTACCAAGATAGGCGGTCACCACCTTACTGTATTGTACAGACCCATCCAGGTCAAAGCTGGCAATTCTATAATAATTTAATTGATTTAACGGAAACTGATCTTTATACGTATAATTTATAAAATTACCCCCTAAACCAGCTCCTTGAACCTTACCAATTCCGACAAATTCACTACCATCTGCAGAACGTTGAACTTCATAATAGTCCTGATTTATTTCAGATTCTGTTCCCCAGCTTAAGTCCACAGCATAATCTTTTGCCTCTGCTTTAAAGTATACAAAGTCTACCGGCAATCCTGAACAATTTGTATTAGATGCTATTACAGGCAGTCTTGCGCAACTCAAACCGGCGGAAATCTGAAAACCCACAAAGAACCCATATCTGGTAGTAGTATTATTGTTGTATACATTATGTCTGACAATTCGCATGATATTCCCACCCTGGCTATCCAAATAAGGATAATTTAAAGGCATTGTACCGTCAAAAGGATCCGTATTATCGTTAAACAAAAAAGTATTTCCATCGTTTCCTGCCCCATTCCTAAAACGAATTCGTAAGGTTCTCGGAGTTCCGGCTGTACCCCCAACCACGGCAAGGTTGATCGGTAGCCGAATAATATATACTCCCTGAGCCGAATAAGTTCCTGAAGCCAAAACCCCTGTAACGTGTTCGGAAACACCAACAACTTCTAATGTAGCATCATCAATTACCTCCACAGTGGCACGCTTACCAACCTCCCCGGCACCATAAAGCATATAAGGCACATAAACATTGCTTATTGTAAAGTTCCCAACGGCAGTAAACACCGTTTGAACCTGATTATCGGCATTAGAATTGCCTCCTCCCCCATAGGTGGTGGGCTGGGCAGGAAAATAAGGGCCAACAATTGCATTAACAGCACTCATATCCTGAACATAATACGTTCCTGCCGATGGGGCATTGTAACTTGTTCCCGTACCCAGGGAAGTACCTCCCGTAGGTACATTAAACCAGTTATAGGGGCCAGTCCCTAAACCCGGATTAGCGATAGACAATGGTATTGGGCCGGAACCTACGCAACCATCCACAGGAGTCGGCAAATTCGAAGTTATGCGCATTGTATCGGAATTAACACAGGCACCAAGGCTTGCATGAATTCTATAAAAACCTACTGTACGAACATTTGCTAGTGTAGACCCTGTTTCATCCACAATATTGGTATACGGCCCTCCAACTACATTGGCTCTCTGCCACTGATATGCCACGCCTGAAGGCATGGATCCGGCATTGCTCACAGTAAGGTTAACGCTGGCAGGATTACAAAGATTTAAGGTGGTAGTACTTGGACCTATAAGCGGTTTAGCCAAAGTATTGGAGATAAAAACGGTATCATATCTGGTACAGGTAACCCCTCCGGCGGTAGAGTCTCTTTTTACAATATAACCTCCAACAGCAGGGGCAGAATATGTCCTGGCAGTTGCACCGCCAATAACTGAAGAAGTAGAACCATTCCATGTATACCATTGGTAGGAAATTGCACCACCGGCATTACCTGTGTTGGCATCAAGCAATACAGGCAAGGTGGTACCTGAGCAGGTAGATAAATCCGGCCCTAAAGCAGGTTTTCTACATACAGCCATACCACAAAACTTCATGGTATCCACCGGAGCTACCCTGGAATTAATAAATCCAAGGGCACCAACAAGGCCGGCATTGTAATCAATGCAAACTTCGGAATTAACATAATCATTCCTGTCATCATTGTAGGTGCCATCGCGCTGGCCTCCCACTAAAGCTCCTAATTGCCGGTTTTTTGCGGGTATTGTTAGTACAATTGCATTTCCAGGATTGTCATCACGCAAAAAGGCATTCCTATGATGAGGATATTGGGGAGTAATATAAGGACCACCTGCGGCAGGTTCAAATCCTACTATATAGGATCTTTTAGGAGTATTCTTTCCCATTATATAATCCACATCATTATATATAGCATTTAGCACCCCTGCTGTGGTATTGTTATTAAGTTTTGAATATAATGCTATGAGAAACGCAGCATTACCATTATATCTTAATCTTCCCCAGTTACCATAAGCAGTATATACTCCTGCACCATTTCGGCTTCCTGCCGCCAGAAAGTGGCCGGTAATACGATTGTTAAATCGTGTTAAGGCAGATGCATTTCCTAATTTTGCAAGGTTGTATAAAGCAATTTCCCCATTGTTTGAATAATCAAAACTCCAACCAGCATTAAAGTTCACATTTGGCTCCAAAGCAATTGCTTCGGTTCTGTAGGCATTATTCCCGGTCGCCCAATAAAGTTCTGCACAAAGCGTAGCCAAATCATCTCGCCAGTCACTATTCGCAGGATACTGGCCACCACCGGCAGAGCCTACTGTTCCCGGATTTGCTTTTGCATAAGTATAAGCATGAATGGCATGTTGTAAACATAAATCTGCATAGGCGGCATCAAATTGCCTATACATACGGGACATCAAAGCCAAGGTTGCCCCACAAAAAGATGCCATGGAAGCATCGGCAGGGTTACTATATACTTCCCTTAAAGGACCAGAACCTACACCTGTATCATTATTACCTCCATTACCAACATTATTAGTTTGCATTCTTACGGCAGTTTCCCAACGACAATGGTCTCCCGGACATCCACCCCTGCCTACCTGGTAATAAAAGTTAGTTGCATTGGGAATAACTTTTAAAAAATAGTCTGTGGCATGCTTCATCTCATCCAATACATCGGGTATACAATTGGGAT
Source organism: Cytophagaceae bacterium (assembly GCA_046313675.1). GTDB lineage: Bacteria > Bacteroidota > Bacteroidia > Cytophagales > Cytophagaceae > JBKBXU01. The sequence continues at coordinate 15,780 of JBKBXU010000012.1, read as the reverse complement.
CATGCCCGCTTCCTTCATAAGTCCAGTTTCCCGCAGCTTTATACCCATTATAAGCATAAGAGTAAAAGTCATCGTATCCTTGTTTAAACTCAGCATATCCCTTTAAAAGGATATATGCGGAATAAAATTGCGTCTGACCAAATTTCACATGGTCGCCACAGTCATGCCAGCCTCCTGACAAGTCACGACCTGCAACCCCATCTGCACGAAAACAACGACCAGTCAATGCGGCATTTACTCCGGCGGGAAGATGATTGTGAACTGTCCAATTATTGTCCCCAGACCGCTGCGCACCATAAAAACGAGTGGTCATCCAGATGCATTTTCGATAATCATTGGCCGTAAAAGTCTGCGAAAAAGCGGTTTGGCATAATGTAACAAATCCAAGGATTGCTACAAAGATCTTAATTTTCATTGCTCACCAGTTTATTATGTAAATTTATATTTATTCTACATATAACACAATAAAATTCTATTCAAACTTACAATTTTGCTTAAATTTATAATAAAAATTATATATTCAAGCAAAATTGTATAGCAAAAATCCTATTTAATCATATTGTATTTTTTACATAAAGATGCGGTTTGAAATATAGTATTGAAAGTCACTGCTTTTCATTTTTTAAAAACTATTTGCATTTTTGCATAAACTTTAACCAGCAATTTATACTATGGGGAAAACTGATTCAGCTAATATTTGTTTTGAAATGGCTGTGCAGTTTGTAAATCAAACTGCCAAAAATATTTTTCTTACAGGAAGAGCAGGAACAGGCAAAACAACCTTCCTTAAGCACATTGTAGGCAACAGCCATAAAAAACTGGCTGTGGTAGCACCAACAGGTGTAGCAGCTATTAATGCCGGAGGTACAACCATACATTCTTTTTTCCAACTTCCCTTAGGGTCATTTCTTCCTGATGCAGGAGAATCTGCCGAATACAACGGAAACTTCTACAATAAAAGAAGCCTGTTCAAACATCTGCGGCTAAATAGCAGTAAGCGCGAGCTGATCCAGGAATTGGATCTACTCATTATTGATGAAGTTTCAATGGTCCGGGCGGATTTACTTGACGCCATAGATGAGGTACTCCGGTATGTGCGTAAAAAAAGACACTTGCCTTTTGGAGGTGTTCAACTCCTTTTTATCGGTGATTTGTTTCAACTCCCGCCTGTGGTTAATGACAGAGAATGGAAAACACTTGGCAACTATTACTCAAGCCCATTCTTCTTTCATGCAAGAGTTTTAAAAGAACACCCTCCCCTATACCTTGAACTCAAGAAAATATACCGGCAAAGCGATGAAAATTTTATACACCTGCTGAATCAACTCAGGAACAATACGCTGGATGAGGAAGGGTTAAAACTATTGGAACAACACTATAAGCCAGATTTCAAGCCTTCAAAAAAAGGTGAATACATTACCCTTACTACACATAACTCCAAAGCGGACATCATCAATCAAACCGAGCTTAAAAACCTGGAGGGTAAGCTCTACACATTTAAAGCAGAAATAAAAGGTGATTTTAACGATAATGCCATTCCTGCAGAAAAACTTTTATCTTTAAAAGAAGGTGCCCAGATCATGTTCATCCGCAACGACAAAGGGGAATTCCGCAGATACTATAATGGCAAAACAGGCCTGATCAAGCGAATAGATGGTGATCATATTTATGTTACTTTTCCCGGGGAGAGCGAAGAACTATTACTGGAAAAAGAAACCTGGAAAAACGTACGATATAAATACAACAAAGAAGTGGACAGTGTGGACGAGGAAGTAAAAGGTACATTTACTCAATTCCCTATTCGCCTTGCCTGGGCCATTACCATACACAAAAGCCAGGGGCTGACCTTTGACAAAGCTATTATAGATGCAGGAGACTCCTTTGCACCGGGGCAGGTTTACGTTGCACTAAGCCGGATGACAAGTCTTGAAGGATTGATCCTTTATTCAAAAATATCCCCTGATTGCATTAGTACCGATAAGGAAGCGAAAGCTTTTACCAAAACAGAGCTGGACCAGAAAGAATTGGCAAACGAATTACGCTCTGCTCAAAAAACATATATCCATGATTCACTGATAAAAGCTTTTGATTGGAGCAAAGCCCTTACTGAAGCCGGCAATTTTAAGAATTCATTTGAAGACCGCCGTATTCCTGATCAGGAAAAGTCGATAGCTCTATTTTCTATCCTATATAAAGAGCTTGTAAACCAAGAACAGGTGGCAGATAGGTTTGTAAAACAACTAAAGGCCTTATTAACTCAGGCCGAATCAGATCAGTATGTACAAATTAATGAAAGAGTAAAAGCTGCAGGAAATTACTTTCTTGATGCGCTTCATAAAGGGATTTTCCTCCCTCTGGAAAAACATTACGAGGAAATGAAAGGGAAGTCTCAGGTAAAAAAATACCTGAAAGAAATGCGTCAGTTTCTTTCTGTTTTTAAAAGTAAAAAACTTTTGCTGGAGCAAGCCATGCTAATGACAGAGGGTTTAACGAAGGGAGAAAACCCAACAGACATTCTTAGCAAAGCAAGTGTTGAGAGAAAGAAATCTGAGGCTAAACTAGCCGAAGAAAATATAAAAAATACTCCTGCACAGAAAAAAGAGAAAGGTGAAACCCGCAAAATCTCCCTTAATATGTTTAGAGAAGGCAAAACGATTAAAGAAATTGCTTCCGAGAGAGGGTTGGTTTCAGGTACAATTGAGGGACACCTTGCTTCTTTTGTTACCACAGGAGAAATAGACGTTAAAGAACTCGTAAACGAAGAAAAAATAAATGCCATTCTTCATGTTCTGAATGAAGCTGAGGAAGAAATAAGAGCAACGGAAATCCGGGGAATACTGGGGGAAGAATTTACTTTTGGGGAGATCCGTGCTGTAATGAACTATCAGGAAAAGCAACTTCAGGAGTCAGGGCAGGAAAAATCATAATTCCTGAAGTTTTACTATGCTCATTTTAGTGGGCGCTAAAACCTAAATTATTTTGATACGTCATAGAAAGTTCTATTGCACTTTAGCTTAAACCAATAATTTTCCTTCAAACCTTACCTCAATTCCCAAATTCAAGAATAAATTGTAGTTTTACCTAAAGAATGAACAGTCTGAAACAGTGGAGATTTTCAACAGGTTTGTAGGTAAAATTTATAACAATGGTATTGAAGGGGTTAAGGAGCAGCACGAGATCGAAAAGCTGGTAACTTTTAATTATCAGATAAGTATATGCATTGTTGTTTCGGGGGTTTTTATACTAGTTGGCCTACTCACCCAATTTTTCCTTTTATCATATTTTTCATTGACCTATGTTATTTTGTTTTCTGCGGTCTTTTATTTTATTCACCTGAACAAGTATAATGCTGCCAGAAACATTTACCTTTTTACCACCAATTATGCTGTTTTTACCATTAGTTTTTGTTTTGGCTATGAGGCAGGCTTTTATTTTTATTTCTTCACCTCCCCCCTTTCTGTTTACATCACCTATGGCAATTGCAAACCCGTTTATCGCTACCTTGCTCTTTCCAGTTACCTTTTCAATGCCTTTTTACTAAACTACTTGCATAATAAGGGAGTTTTGGTTAACCCTGGCATTTTTACAGAAACAGGCACCACTGTTTTATTTAACCTGAATTTATTAACTGCTTTTTTGATGTGCTTTATGTTTGTGGATACACTTACCAGAATTAATAAAACAAAAACTACTGAGGCTGAGGAGCTGCACCGTAAACAGCGTATCCTCGAATCCGAGATCCATCAGAAACAATTAACCGCAACACGGGTGCAATTTCTGTATCAAAAACTTGAGGGGGAATATCAGCAACTTGATATGTTCAGCCACATCATATCTCACAATTTGAGAGGCCCTATTTCAAGAGTAAATGGAATTTTGGAGTTATTAAAAATGCACCCTTATGCATCAGAAGAACAGCAAAAGCTAATGGTACATCTTGAGACAAGCAATGCAATGATGGATGAGATAATTAAAGACCTCAATTTCATACTTGTACAAAAAAAAATGGGGCAAGAAGCTACTACCGAAATAAGTTTACAGGAAATTTTTGAGGAAGTAAAACTTCTTCTATATGAAGAAATAAATACGAGTGGGGCAGAATTTGAAACAAATCTTTTTACCGAAAAAATTACTAGTATTAAAGGTATAATAATCAGTATTTTTTACAACCTTATATCGAACAGCATAAAATATACTATCCCCAATCAAAAACCTATCATAAAGATATTTGCCACCAAAAGTTCGGATTTCATAAACCTATTATTCACAGATGAAGGTATTGGTTTTGAGGCAGAAAAATACAGCGATAAGATGTTCAGGCTATACAATCGCTTCCATCACCATGTTCCGGGAAAAGGGATAGGCTTATTTCTAATAAAATCGCATGTAGATATGCTTGGAGGAAAAATTCAAGTAAGTAGTCTCCCTCGAAAAGGCACCAAATTTACGATTCAACTTCCTATTGTAGAATTAAACCTCATCGCGAAGTATAATTAATTTAGGAATAGCTGTACAAATTATACCCCTTGCCTTTCTTTTTCTATACTTTCCTTTCTAAGTGCATCTTCCAATTCTTTCATTCTCTCTAAGGTCAAATTGATATACAATTTTTTATCCTTGTATAAAGGCGCCAGATCCCTCAGATTAGTTTCATCCATCTTATAGAAAATCCCGGAAGCATTTTTCACTTCCGGCTCAGGATAGCCTAAAAACTTCATAATATCCTCACCCATACGAAGGGAAGTGTCAAGGCTCTCACGGTATACATCATCAACACCTATATTCAGCATTTCATAAGCAAAATGCCTGTTTCGCACCCTTACCAAAACCTTAAGGTGAGGAAAATATTTTCTTGCCTTTTTTACCACTTCCAACGTTTTATCCGGATCATCAACAGCCAGCACAAGCAATCGGGCATCCTTTGCACCGGCAGATTCCAGTAGATCCATCTGAGACACATCGCCATAAAAAACTTTAAAACCTTTCCTTCTCAGAAATTCCACCTGATCGGAATCGTGGTCCAGATAGGTGGCTTCAACGCCATTGGCTTTAAGAAAACGTCCTATGGTATTTCCGAAGGTGCCAAAACCGGCAATAATGACCGGATGTTTAGCTGAAATATCCTCTTCAGGACTTTCAACTTTTGGTTCTATACGGGTACCAATATTAGGAAGTATAAGCTTTTCATTCAAAATCATAAACAGTGGCGTTAAAGCCATAGAAATGGCAATGGCAGCCATCATCAATTGAATGAGTTCAGGTTCAAAAATCTGAAGTTGTGACGCAAAAGAAAACAGTACAAAACCAAATTCACCCGCCTGGCAAAGACAAAAGGCAAAGATAAAACTATGGTCCAGGTTAAGTTTAAAGGTTTTTCCCAGGAAAAAGAGAATTATGCCTTTTAAAACCATCAGTCCTAAAACCACACCAAAAATGATTAAAGGGTTTGCAAACACCAAAGGAAAATTGATGGTGGCTCCTACTGAAATAAAGAAAAGTCCCAACAATAGCTTTTTGAATGGGAAAATATGATGCTCCAGTTCATGTTTATATTCACTATTAGCCAAAATAACACCGGCAATAAAAGCTCCCAATGCGGGGCTAAGTCCAACTAAGGTCATAAAAACCGAAACTCCGATTACCAACAAAAGAGCTGCAGCGGTAAACAACTCCTTCAAACCGGTTTTTGCGATGATCCGAAATAAAGGGGGGATTATGTATTTACCGGCAAGAACCACTACAAACATGGATCCTATGGTAAGGCTAATCTCAGCCCATTTTGGCAATTCTTCTAATATACTTTCATTTCCGGCTTTCGCATGTTTGCTTAGTGCCAAAAGAGGCAACATGGCAATAATAGGAATAACCGCTATATCCTGAAAAAGTAAAACAGCAAATGCACTTTTTCCTGAGGAGGTTTTCATTAAACCTTTTTCGTTCATCATTTGCAAGACCAATGCAGTAGATGACAATGCTAAAATTAAACCTAAAGCAATGGATTGGTATAAACTTAATCCAAACAGATAACTAATGACACCAATTAAAATAGCTGAAACAAGCATTTGACCTCCTCCCAACCCAATTATGGCCTGCCGCATACGCCATAGAATCTTGGGTTCAAGTTCAAGCCCAATAACAAACAACATCATAACCACCCCAAACTCTGCGAAATGCAGTACACTTTCCGAATCATCCCCCAAAGCAAGCACAGCAGGACCAATTAATATTCCGGCCAGGAGATATCCTAAAACAGAACCCAGGCCGAGTTTTTTGGCAATCGGAACCGTAAAAACTGCTGCTGCCAAATAAATTATCGCCTGTAAAAAGAATGAATCGCTATGCATAAATCAAGAATTTGTAATGAAAGTAATAAAAACATTAATAAACAGCTATAAATCCCATGTCAAAGTAACCTTAAATAAGGTTATTATTCCCTATATTAAGATCATAGGGTTTATTTGTTTTTTAGATTATTAACAAAAATTGGATCAATTCGAAATGGCTATAGTTTCTATAATTTACCCAATGTTCCATAGATTACGAATACTTTTATTAACTGCCAGTCTTAAAATAAACCTTAAACCTGGTTCCCCTTCCAGGAGTACTCTCTACCTCGATTTTTCCACCGCTGTTATCCACCATTTTGCTTATAATAAAAAGGCCTACTCCGGAACCTTCTACATCATTTTTTATCCTCTCAAACTTCGAAAAAACCATTTTAATTTTATCCTTCTCAATTCCCAAACCATTATCCGTGATCGACATCAGAATGTAGCCCTTTACCTTCTCAGTTTTGATAATTATCTCCGGTGCCCTGTCAGGTGCTTTGTATTTAATGGCGTTACTTAAAAGGTTATATATAATACTTCTGACATTCTTTCTTATAAAATTAACTTCAGAAACAGCTAAGTCTGTAATTATTTTTGCCTCAGAATTAATTATCTTATCTCTAAGGGTAAGGCGTACATCTTCCAAGATGTTTTCAATGCTTACCCGTTCTGCTCCTTTGGTCAAATTGTGCCTTGTCCTGGTTACGTCCGTAAGCTCGTTGATAACCTTTTTAAGATTACAGACAGACATACCAACCATATCTACAACTGATTTTCTCTCTAAACTCCCGTCATTTTCTACCTCTTTTAATAATCCTGTTAAATGTTCTAAGTTTGACACCGGCCCTTTAAGGTCATGGGATACTGAAAAAATGAATGTTTCGTGATCGGCGATTAACTTCTCAATCTCTTTCAGGTTTTGAATACGATCGGTGATATCAACGAAAGTAATAATTACTCCATTAGTTCTGTTTTCCTTATAAACTTTATAGGGAAGAATATTCATCTGAAACCATCGTAAATCCGTAGTTTGTATTTCTTTTTCAAGATCATTGCCAGAATCAATAACTTCTTTGATGTTGTCTATAAGAGTCGGAAAACGGATGTGATGAGAAATTTCATCTATTGGTTTTCCAATATCTCCACAGGACAACTCAAATTGCTTCATTGCAGGAGGAGTAAATTTTCGTAATACCAAATCAGCATCTACAAATAGCTGAGGAATAATTGTATTCCGAAAATAATTCTCCAGTTCTTCATTCAAAACTGTCAGTTTTTTAATTTCCGATCTTCCGTCTTCTTTTGATTGATACATTTAACTTTTATATGAGATGAGTATAATTAACAGTACCTGCTCAGGCCTTAAGTTAGCGAAATTTTGCCACAATTACACCTACATTTGTTACCATTTCTCGCACCTGCCTGATTATTCTTCCTAAAAACTTTTGCGGGAAATACAACTTGCCCCAAAGCAAACCTGTAGGCTAATGACAGGAATACCTTGGTAAGTATTGCCATTAAATCCATCTTTTGTTACAACATACTTGGGGTAATTATCCTGAATTTAAAAAAAATCCCCAAATTCTCTCCCGATAGTTTTTTTTCATCCAACCTCAAAGAAACTTGTATGTAAATGGTTTATCGAGTATCCCTACTTTTACCTGATAAGATAAACTTCCTATGTTTCCTGCCACAATTAAGGTGAGCTGATATATGGTGTTTTTTAAAATAAAGGAACACGTGTTTTCTAGTAGGGATAAGTTTTCTTGCCTCTAACTATCCTGATAAGCTCTTAAAGCCAACATGTCGGACTTATTTGTTAGTTCAATCAATAATTATTTTCCTGATTATTTTCCCGCCATCAGAATAAGCATAAACAAAATAAAGCCCACCCGGCAAATCCAAAGACAGGTCATAAACATTTTCAAAAAATCCTACCAGCCCTCCTTTATAATCAAAAACTTTTATGGAAACCTGCTCCATAGACTGAATAAATACCTTCCCGCTTGAAGGATTAGGGTAAACAACAAAGTCTATAGCCTCAGGCTTTTCCACACCAGTACACACCTCTACTTCAATTTCCTGGTCTGCCGTAGCGCTACAATTATTTTCATCGGTGTAGGTATATGACACTATATGACTTCCTTCACCTGCGGCTGAAGGATCGAAGACATCACCCGAAATACCGCTGCCCCAATAAACACCTCCCGACGGACTTCCGCCAGACATTCTGAAGGGAGATTCGTTATGACAAAGTGTAGCAATTTCTACTGGTATAAATAAAGCTACATTAGGCTTAGGCTTAACCACAACCTCCACTTCATCTGTATTGGAACAACCATTCCCATCGACACCATACACTATGTAAGTCCTGGTTTCTACGGGAACAAAAACTCTGTTGTTCACCACATTATGATTCCATGTAAAGATATCTGCACCAGAACCGCTAAGCACTACTCCCTGTCCCTCACATATGGTAACATCGTCCCCTGCAGAAACCTCCGGATTTTCATGTACAGTAACTGTCAACTCATCAGAACCTGAGCAACCATTTTCATTTGTACCTGTCACGGTGTAAACAGTAGTTTCGGTAGCAACAAAAGAAACACCATCTTCAATTGCAGGATCCCATTCATAAAATTCCGCCCCAGCACCCTCCAGCTTTATTTCTTCCCCTTCACAAACTGCCAGATCTTCCCCTGCGGAAACATTAGGAAGTTCATGCATGGTAACCAAAACCTTATCTGTTGCTGAACAGCCGTTTTCATCTGTTCCCGTCACGGTATAAACTGTGGTGTCAGGGACAAAAGGAACCCCCTCTTCTATTTCAGGTTCCCATTCGTAATCTAAACCACCTGTCGCTTCCAGCACAATCTCTTCTCCCCTACAGATCTCTCTGTCATCACCCACAGATACTTCCGGGGCCGGGTTCACCATTAAGTTAGTTATTACCACACTGTCACAGCCTGATTCAGCAATAAAATTGTCATAATATGTACCGGGCGTAAACCTGTAGCGTCCTTGGAGGAAAACGGAGTCCCCTTCACAAATAGTTAGCTCTTCTTCAAATTCACCAGGGCCGCAATCAAATGCAGTATACCCTATCCACTCACGATCGTTTTGATGAAAGAGCCATATCTGGTTATTGGCAAAAGAGAACCTATAAGAACTTTCACCCGGTGCATCCGCAGGAAGAGAAGTACTGCCAGTGACCTGTGCCGATTCCGCATCTATATACTCAACTTTCCGCTCAACAAAGTTATACACTCCATAATCATATCCTTTTTTACCCGTATAAATTACAGAGGTGCTATTGTACTTCTCCAAATCCGACAAGCCAATTATGTGCAGGGTATCCACCACCTCATTAGCAACTCCACTGAACCTTATAATTTTACCATCAATATAGTACACTATCAAATTATTATAGAAGTCATAATCTCCGACCTGGTTATTTAGATCCACTGTACCTTCTATAATACCCATGCCTCCGCTGATTGCCTTTCCTGCCTCATTCAGGTTTTGCCTCCAAATTCCACTTTGGCGAAGCCCATTACCTTCTAAAGCATTTGAATAAGGGTTCCACCAGACACCACGATAATCAAAATCCGCCGGGTTTGAAAGCAAGTGATCCCCTTCTTCTGAAAAAGTTTCAATTGGGAGATTAGGAGCTCCTCCATTTGTGCTATAATATAGTTTTTCCTGAGGATTGTAAGCCACGGCCATCCGGTTCTGCGTTCCTCCTGAAGCAATCATTTTAAAACTTTGTTTCGCCTCAGAGACAGGCTCTACACTCAAAGGCGAAATCCTATCCCTTAAAATACTATAACCCTTCCAGACATCATCGTCATAGATCCAGAACCTTTCATTGGCATAGGAGATCATATAGGTATTTACAGAAGCAGCACTGCCGGGTAATTGCGTACTACCATTCACCACCCCGTTATGTGCATTGATATAATACAGCACCTTATCTACAAAGTCATATAGGCCATACTCATATCCTTCTTGCCCTGTATAAACAACTGCGTTAGGATGTACATTGTCAACATTTGGCAAGCCCAGCACCTCTAAAGAATCCACTACTTTATTAGTTGACTTGTCAAACCTGACTATCAAGTTTCCATTATAATAAATTATCAGATCATTTACGTAATCATAATCACCCACCATCTGTCTGACACTTATACTCCCATCGGCAATCCTGGATACTCCATTAATGGCATAGGCTGTTTGCTGGTGAAGGTTTTGCCGCCATATACCAATACTCAACCTTCCATTGCCTTCCAATGTATTGGTATGCGGATTCCACCATGCACCACGGTAGTCAAAACCGGGCTTATCAGAATGCAGAAGGAGACCTTCCTCATTAAAAGTTTCAATGGGCAAAGTATCCCTTCCTGCATTTACACTGTAATACAGCCCTTCATTGGGATTGTAAGCTAAAGCCGAACGGTTAACCGACCCTCCGCTGCAGGGCAAGCTTATTATATCATCTTCGGATGCTTCTAATTTGGGAACTTTCTGTCCAAAAATGAATTGAAAACTAAAAAGTAACAGAATTAAAAACGTAAACCTCTTCATTAGCTGATACAAGTATTTTGGTTAAAAGATGGGAATATTGATCTTAAGCAAAAATGAAGGTTAAAATTAATAAATTAATAAACATAAGAGCAAAAAACATCTCTAAAAAAAGTATAACAAATTCGTATCAAAGGAGAAAAAATTTCAATATTGCTTTTCCGGCAGCAGTTTAATTTAAACCAAATATCAATATTTCAAACCTGCTCTACGCTCAGCCTAATACCCATAAAGAACTGAGGCCAAAACACAAATAAAATAATATATAACAGACTGATTTAAAGTTATTTTATACAAAACATAAAGTTCTTGTTCCAAGTTCAAATCACTCTGAAAGAAACAAATGGAGCTGTAAAGCTACAACATCACCTGCCTCAACATCTTATAAAAACCTTTTGCTGAAGATTTTTTCCCATAAAAACAATCCGGCTTAGCCTTTCTTCGCCCTCTTTCCATTCAACACCCCGCTCCATGCTGAGATTCGAGCCTACAGACAGAAACACGTATTTGTACTCATCGCCTGCGTAACTAACTCCTTTAACCCGAAATACATCTTTGGCCTGCAATTGCAAAAAAACAAATATGCGATTTAAACGCCGAAATTGGTATGTATGAATTTTACGTCCGGATATATGATCGTTAATCCTTATTTCTTCCAAAAATATCCTTATTCCACTTCCTGTACTCGTAATACTTCTCCTTAGGTTCTCCCGTCCATCCATTTATTCCCTTTTTAGGTAATAGAACAAGGTGAATGTATAAAACCGGAAGAAACAGTAAGGCATAAACCACTAAAGCCACCACCCTTCCAACTAAGATTGAAAGGCTTAAAACTAAAGCCAATGCAAAAATATACTTAAAAAATTTTCGAATACGAGGAGTTCTCTCCTCAAAGTGTCCGAGAAAAATATGTCCGAGAGCAATGCTGGCACTTACTATCGCCACTTCAAGCCAAAGAGAATCTGTTTGCCACATATTTTATGTTTCTAAATTCAGATCATAACCTGCCTTAACATCTTTTCAAAACCTTTTGGCTGAAGATTTTTCCCTATGAAAACAATCCGGCTTAACCTTTCTTCCCCCTCTTTCCATTCAACACCCCGCTCCATACTGAGATTCGACCCTACAGACTGAAATACGTATTTATACTCATCGCCTGCATAAAGAACTCCTTTAACCCGGAATACATCTTTAGCTTGCAATTGTAAAAATACAAACATGCGGTTGTAAAACATATCGATATCAAAAGGTTCTTTAAAACGAAAACTAAGAGAAGTAATATCACCGTGATGATGATGCTCATGAACATGATGATCGCGATGTTGGTGAACTTCATCCTTATGTGCGTGTTGTCCCCCTTGTTCCAATACCTTCTTTCGATTGACAGAAAATATCTCATCCAATGGATAGTTTGGTTTGCTACCGCTAAAAATTTCTGCATCCGGATTAACCTTACGTAAAATTTCTTTTAGCTCTTCAAGGTAGGCAGGCGATACCGCATCACATTTATTGATTAAAAGCACATCGCTGAACGCAATCTGTTTTGCACACTCATCGGTTTCCTTCAACTGATCCTCTACCAACTGTGCATCCACAAGGCAAACCACCCGTGCCATGGGAAAAGTTTTTCCAATAGCAGGATGGGTATAAAAAGGAGCGGCAATACCTGCAGGATCTGCTATACCGGTCGACTCGATCACAAGCTCATCAAACTCTTCTCTCCTTTTGTAAAGCTCATTTAATATATCGTAAAGATTGTCATTTAATGAACAACAGAGGCAGCCGTTGTTCATTTCCACTATATCATCCTCTGCTCTAAGAATTAAATCACTATCAATGCCCTCTTCGCCAAACTCGTTTTCAATGATGGCATATTTTATGTCCTTACGGGTTTTTAATAAAACATTCAAAAAAGTAGTCTTTCCAGAACCCAGAAAGCCCGTTAAAAGTGTCACCGGTTTTTCATTCATATAGAAAGATAAAAAAGTTATGTAAAGGTTAAAATGAGAACACCCTATTTATTTATAATCATATACATTTATGGTATGCACACGCTATTTAAATAATTCAAAATTAAACATTCAAAATTCATAATTGCCTAGATGTGTTCCGTCACATTATGCACCAGGTAAATCACACCGGTCAACAAAATAGCATAAGCACTCAATTTCTGAATAAGCAAAGCCTTGCTTTGTTTAAAATATTTAGATACAAATTTATTGTTAATAAAAGAAGCTCCAATGATCAACATCCCCATTACAATAATGAAGCCGGCTACATAAAGCATCATCATGCAAAAAGCACTATCTGCACTGGCATTAGCCCCCCCAAGGGAGAAAACCGCAATGGCAGATGGGCAAGGTAACAAACCACCTGTAAAACCTACCAAGGCAGCAGTTTTATTGCTCACGGTTTTTACTTCGCTTGATGTATGTTTATCACAGGAATGCGATTTACAACCACAGGTTTGTTTCTTATTCCGCAATCGATAAATCATGTATAAGCCTATACCAATAACCAGCAATGGCGATCCAATAAGAATAACCTCCTGTACTACAGAAGCCAACTGTGCCGATAGGAACATAAGCATAAGTCCTAAAGCAAGTAGCACCAGCGTATGAGAAAGCGCCATACTCAAGCCCATTATAAAGAGCTGCTTCCGATTACTGCGTCCTGTCAGAAGATAACTGGTTACAAAAGTTTTTCCATGTCCCGGCTCAAGGGCATGCATGGCACCCAGAGAAAAAGCTGCAAAGGTAGATAAAGCTATGTTCATAAGTTCTGAGAGGATTAGATCTTATATAATAACCGGATTTTCATGAAAAAATTCCTTATATAAGCTAATTTTTAAAGTTTTTTCACCTCGCATTTCCATTCTTTATCGCTTTCTTCTGATGACGCATATTAAGAAGGTGTAGCATAGCTAATAGAGCGGAACTTCCCCAGGAAACATATTCAAAAACCTCATTTTCTGATAGCAAAACACTTACTAAAAATAATAAAAAAACTACTACCAATAAAACGGATAGGTATTTTTTTCGAGCATGTCTGGCAGCAAAAAACACAGCCAGACAGCTTAAAATCAAGAAAATATAATCCAGGTTATCATTGTCGGAAAAGACTTTAAAAAACAAGGTATTACCCGCCAGGAAAACTGGCAGTAATGCACAATGAATTAAGCAAAGTATGGCACTTACTATTCCCAATTGATCATATCCTCTTACTATATTTATCTTTTTTCCCATACTAACTAAAATCGGATAGAAAAGTCGATGTATCAAGCCTGAGTAAAACCCTTTGCTCACCAGTCTCTTCAATGGTAGGACTCCGGTGAAAAACAGGATTGCTGTTATTGGCAGGATGAAGGGCTCCTTTAAGAATGACTATTTCAAACGGTTCTGTCTGCTCCACATCATTAGAATCCAGAAGGAGATCTTCATTTTTCTCGTAGCCTAATGCACGCTTTCGTATATTAGAATTTTTAACCCAAATTGTGCCGGGTCCAGAATAGGTGCACAATAACCTGAGATCATTAATGTCGGTGTGAAATAAGCGACACATATTGGTATTTACAACTGAAAAAAGAAGACGAACATGTTCAGAACCACTCAAGGTTGAAAAATTCCGTAAGATCTCTTCAACATCTTTCATAAACTCCTGGAATCCACCCTCATTTATCAGGCTGGCATCAATGAGTTTATTTTTAAATTGCTCAAGAATCTCATCAACCGGCCCATTTAGATTAATTGATTTAAAAGGTTTTCTAAGAACGGCATGTATAAACTGCGCCACCTGTTCATCTTTAGGCCGCTTTAACAGAGCAATATTATACGCTGGTTCTTGAATATGATGAAGGTCGTCCCAAGTATTGGCACATAGAAAATGTAACGCTTCTGTTTCTTTTAATGTGGTATTTTTCATAGATGGAATAGATAAACCTATGCTGCAAGATACAAAACAATAATCCTATTTGCAACATAGATGCATTTGTATAATTTTCTATAAAAGGGGATTTTTTTATATTTGGTTCCTTCCCATTCTCTATTTATATACACCCCTACATATCCACACTGATTTTTAGAGTATTAATAAAAACTATATATTTTCCACACGAATAATTAATAAGCTATGAAAATTTTATTCTTTGGGAACAGCCTTATTCATGGGAGCTATGGAGTGGATTATTTGAAACTTATTAAAAAAGACAAGCCGGAATGGGAGTTGGTGAACCAAGCTAAAAACGGAGAAACCTTTAACGTAATAGCGGGGCGGCTCTTGGAACTGCTACAAAAAGACCATTCATTTGATGCTATAGTTTTAGAAGGAGGATCAAACGATATATTATTACCTCATTTTAAAGAAAGAAGAGGCTTGTTCGGCTTTGCATATAATATCCAGATAAATAAAGGCTTCTACCCTCTTACTTCTGAAAAAGAATTTGATAGTAAGCTGAGAGAAACCATAAGTCAGATTAAAGAGAAGCATGGAGGGATATTAATTTTAACCACCATTGGATGCATTAGTGAAAATCTCCAGGATATATTAAATGAAAAAAGAAAATCTTACAATAAAAGAATCAGGCAGGTAGCAAAAGACGAGAATATTTTTTTGGCAGATTGCGCACTGGAATATGAAAAAATTTTAGGCCAAATTACTCCAAACAAATATTGCCTGGATAGCTTTATTTCCGCTTCTTTTTTAGACCGGATTATCTCTCAGTTTAAAAATGAACCAGCTTTTCTAAGTAGAAAAAGAAATCTTACGCTTACTATTGATGGCGTTCATCTTAATATGGACGGGGCTCTCATTTACAAAAAAAACATCTCTAAAAAGCTGAAAAGCATTAAATAACCAAATTGTTACGCTTACC
>JBKBXU010000011.1:3381-29905 GCA_046313675.1 Cytophagaceae bacterium | reverse complement strand
AACTATGTTGAATGGAGATAACAACAGTGTCTTCAACAATACCATAGCCCAAAACGGAGGAGACGGAGTAAGAATGAATGAAGGGTCAACCGGTAACCTTATTGGTGGGGTAAACGCAAATCAGCCTAACACCATTAATAATAATGCCGGTAACGGTGTTAATATTCTTGATGCAACAAGTAATCAAAATTCCATACATAGAAACAGTATCTTTTGTAATACTGCAAGAGGTATAGAACTAAATGGTGTTGGTAATAATAACTATGCGGCACCTACTTTTTCAAGAAATGGTGATGGGTTTATAGTCTTAACAGGCCCTGCAGGTTCTACTATAGAGGTGTTTATGCTTACCCCAAGCCCGTGTGTAGAATGTAATGAAGGTACGGAAGGTTCTAATCAGTTGCAGGGAAGGACATTTCATATGTCCGGGGCATCGCCTTTGGTGACAAACATAACAGATGAGAGGCTGATTACAGCTACGGCTTCTGCGGCAAACACAACTACTGCTCATAATACTTCGGAGTTTACTCCTTGTACGATTTTGTGTCTTCCTCCTGTGGAAGCAACTTCTGCATCCGCTCCGGAAAGCATATGCTCTGCGACTGGTGGCAACATTACCCTGACTGCCGAAGGTGGTGAGGGTGGAGCTGAAGGGGTCTTCAGGTGGTATGCGAATGGCTGTGGAACCGGAACGGCAGTGGCTAGTGGACTGGTGGCTGAGATTGCAGCACCTACAACAACTACAACATATTACGGCCGTTGGGAAAATGAGTGCGGCGATTCTGAATGTGTGAGCACACAGGTTCAGGTAATACCAAATCCAAATCCTTTTGATATCGAATTTAATTCCCCAATAAGTCTCTGTGATACATATGCTGAGTTAACTGTAAACCCTGTTCAGGAAGGAGTTACTTATCGCTGGACGAGAAATGGAGAAGATATGGGTGAGACAGGGCCAACTATAGATGTTTATCAGGGTGGTACTTATAGTGTTATCGCAACCGGTGTGGATGAATTGTGTTCAACAGAAGCTAATGAAGCGGTTGATTTCTCTATAGTAGAAAGACCTGATAATTTTACTATAGAAGCTGACGGTCCGATTATTTTCTGTTCCGGAAACAATGTAACCTTATCTGTTAATCCAGTTCAGGATGGAGTTACCTATCATTGGAGAAGAAATGGTTCTGTCTATGCTGAGCCGGGGACTTCTGTTTCTGTGAATCAGGCTGGTACTTACCGTGCATTTGCTTCATTTGGACATGAATGTATTACTGATTCTGATAATACGGTAGAAATTACAGTCCATCCTAATCCAAATTCTTTTAATATTGCTGCAGACGGTGACTTAATCTTTTGTGATGGAGAAAGCATAAACCTTTCAGTAAGCCCTGCTCAGACTGGCATCTCTTATCAGTGGACAAGAAATGGCGCTAACTTTGGAACTCCTGCTACATCTGTTAATGTAACGGAAGCCGGAGTTTATAACGTGGTAGCGACAGGTACAGGCGAATGTACTACTGAGGCAAATGCTACAGCAGAAGTCATTGTTAATCCTAATCCGAATGATTTTGATATTAATGCAGCTGGCCCAACTACTTTCTGTGAGGGTGGCAGTGTGAATTTATCAGTAAGCCCTTTTCAAGGTAGTATAACGTATCAGTGGATCAGAGACGGGGTTAATATTGAACAAGGAACAAGCATTTCGGCTACTCAATCCGGAACCTATAATGTAATAGCTTCCTCAGGACAAGCATGTACCACCGAGGCTGACGCTACGGTGACCGTTACTGTAAATGAAAATCCTACAGCTTCCATTACTCCTCCCGGAGATGCTTCTGCTTGCGAAGGTGGAAGTGTTGAGCTTACATCTGGTGGCACAGGCAACAGAACATGGTTTAGAAATACTGTACTAATAGACGGTGAAACCGGAATTTCATACAATGCTTCTCAAGAAGGTTCTTACACCGTACGGATTACTAATCCTACTACAGGATGTTTTGCCGAAGCTACGACCAATGTGACCATACTAGAAAATAATTTTGCAGGCATTGCTTTCCCTGATGGAAACAGTTTCTGTGAAGGTAACGATTTGACAGTTAATGCAACACCAACCAATGGTACGTCCTATACCTGGACCCTTAATGGGAATCCAATTGCAGGTGATGGAAATTCTATCAGTGCTACCCTTCCAGGAGTCTATAGAGTGGAAATAGTGCTGGATGGAGGCTGTACCGATGATGCGGAAGCTGAAGTATTCATGAACGAAAATCCACCTGCTTTTGACGTAATAGCTGATGGTGATATTGTATTCTGTGATGGTGAAGATGTAACCTTAAGTGTTAATCCTGCCACAGCGGGTATTACCTATGCCTGGTTCAATGGAGCAGATCCATTAATTAACGGGACAAGTCTGGTAGTGTCAACTTCCGGAACGTATACTGTAATAGGAACTTCAGCAGAAGAATGTACTACCGATGCTAATAACAGTGTTGAGGTTACCGTGAATGACAATCCTGACGACTTTGTTGTAAGTCCGGGCGGAGAGGTTATTTTCTGTGAAGGTGGGGATGTTGAGTTGCAAATCATAGAGATTCAGGATGGTATAACATATACTTGGACCAATGGTACTGATACGTGGACAGGACCTACACTTACCGTAAACGAGTCAGGCACATATACTGCTACCGGATCCAGTTCGGCTAACTGTACTACTGATGCGGGTAATTCTGCAGAAGTAACTGTTAATCCAAATCCACCTGCATTTGAAATTACAGCCGATGGTGACATTATATTCTGTGATGGCGATGATGTAACCTTAAACATTACTCCTTCTGTAGATGGTATTACCTATACCTGGTACAGGGTAGATGAAGAGCTTACTGCCGGAATCAATCTTTTAGTTTCCGAATCCGGAACATATACTGCTATAGCTTCCTCTGGTGAAGAATGTACAACCGATGCCGATAACAGTGTTGAGGTAACGGTGAATGACAATCCTGATGACTTTGTGGTAAGTCCGGGTGGAGAAGTTATTTTCTGTGAAGGAGGGGATGTTGAATTACAAATCATAGATGTTCAGGATGGTATAACCTATACCTGGACCAATGGTACTGATACCTGGACAGGGCCTACACTTACTGTAAACGAGTCAGGCACATATACTGCTACCGGATCCAGTTCGGCTAACTGTACTACTGATGCGGGTAATTCTGCAGATGTAACTGTTAATCCAAATCCACCGGCATTTGAAATTACAGCCGATGGTGACATTATATTCTGTGATGGTGAGGATGTAACCTTAAACATTACTCCTTCTGTAGATGGTATTACCTATACCTGGTACAGGGTAGATGAAGAGCTTACTGCCGGAATCAATCTTTTAGTTTCCGAATCAGGAACATATACTGCTATAGCATCTTCTGCGGAAGAATGTACAACTGATGCCGATAATTCAGTAGACGTTGCTGTAAATGACAGGCCGGATGCGGCGGTAATAGTTGGAGATGGAACTGTTTGTGAAAATACCACAGGAGTGGATTTTACAGTTCAAAACCCTAATGCCGAATATACCTATGCATGGGGAATTTCCGGAGCCGACATCGCAAGTGGTGAAGATAGTCCTGCCATTGTGGTAGATTTTGGTGATGGTATAGGTGTGGTAACAATTACGGTGATGGTTACTAATACTGACACGGGTTGTGAAGCTGATGATGAAGCAAGTGCTAATGTAATTGTAAATGCCCGTCCGGGTGCCCTTGATATAAACGGTCCTGAAGAAGTATGTAACAGCTCTACACATTCTTATACTGTAAGTCCTGTGACAAGTAACTCTACATATACATGGAGCACGCTTACCGGTTCTTCAGTAAGCAGTGGTGCAGGTTCTGGGACGGTTCAAATTAATTTTAGTGTAGATGCAGAGAGTGGAGATATTTCTGTTGTCGAAACAAATGAAGCAGGATGTCAGACTTTAGTTCCATCAGAATTGGCAGTTGCTATATTGCAGAGACCTTCCGGTGGAACCGTGGCAGGACCTCAGTCTATTTGTGCCAACGATCAGGACTTAACCTATGAAGTTGATGGAAGGCCGGAAACCTCGGTTTATTCCTGGACCTTCCCAAGTGGAGTTACTGTAATTTCTGATCCTGCTAACGAACGGTCGATCAATGTTAATTTTGGTTCAACAGCCGGAAATGTTTCTGTACTTGAAACCATTGAATACGATAATATTTCCTGCGCAGCATTAGCTCCTTTGACACGTGCAGTAAGCATAAGGCCTCGTCCACAGATGAGCCTTTCAGGACCAGGCAATGTTTGTGCCGGTTCTACAGAAACTTACTCCGTCGGCCCATCAAGTATGACCTTTGAGGTATGGGAAATAGATACCGATGCGGCGAGTAATGTTACAATTACTCCTAATGGAAATAATACTTCCTATCAAATAAATTTTAATGGTACGAATGCACCTGATTATGTTACCACTGTAGAAACTATTCATATACGTGTTGAAGGTAATGGCGATTGTGAGACCAACGATGCACGTGAAATGACGGTTTCCATTTATCCACGCCCTAGACTAAGAGATGAGAATGATTGGACTGTAAGAGCTTGCAGCGATGCTGAAGTGCAATTAGAGGTGGAGGCTTACCACGGGTCTGGAGGAAATTATGTTTATCGTTGGAATACCCTTGAAGGGCTTAGTGATTCTACCATTGCTAATCCGGTGGCTATAACGCCCGTGAGCCGTACCTACCATGTTACTGCATGGGATGAGTTGGATCCTTCGGGATATTGTCCGGTAACACAATCAGTTTATATCGAAATTACATCTCCTGTGGTACTACTTTATCCTCCTAATATGCACATCTGTGAGGATGATTCTAAACAGGTTCGAGTATCAATAGTTGGACAGGATGGAACGGATTTGACAGATGATCCTGATCGTTATGATGTTACCTGGACTGCTGGTAGCGTTGGATCTCCCTTGTCTAACCTTAGTTCGGTAAACGAGCTTGAGCCAATGGTCACACCGGCTAATCCAGGAAACTTCCACTATGTTTTAGAGATTAATGATAATTTGTCTGCCTGTATCATTACCCGTAACTTATTTGTACGTTCTACACACAATCCACGTGTAGAACTCAACAGATCGGCTGATACGGTTTGCGCAAAATCTCCGGTTGATCTGACAGGTTCTGTTAACTGGCAATATCCTGTATATTATCCTGATTCATTGACCTACCTTTGGTACTTAAATGATACCACCGATACAGAATTGTTTAATGGAGCAAGACGTGATACTAATAATGTGACTATTAATCCTGAGCAACACAGAGCTACGTATTACTTAGTAGTACAGGATTACTATGGATGTCGTGGATATGATACCACGGTGGTTCATAGTATTGACCAACAGGAGCTTGTTATTCCAAACCTCTTTACTCCTAACGGAGATAATCTCAATGATACCTATGTGATTAGAGATGTTAATGGTTTCCAGATGTTTGATGGAGCACGAATGGATGTATATAACCGTTGGGGAAAGTTAGTTTACAGGACAGAACACTATGATAATACCTGGGACGGTACTGATTTAAGTGATGGGGTTTATTATTATAATTTACAACCTTCCTGTGGTGAGAAATCCTATAAAGGATGGGTTCAGATTATGCGATAAGAATTAAATTTTTATAATTTTGGAAGGCTCGGATTTTATCCGGGCCTTCTGTGTTACTTAAGCTTTCTATTACATGCAATGGCATGAAAGATTTTTTATTAAAATATTTATCCGTCGGTTCTTATGTTTTTCCGGTTAGTTGGCTTTCAACCATAACAGGCCAGCGATTTATTGCACCTTTTTATCACTGTATCTCGGATGAACCTGTATCACACATCCGGCATCTTTATAGTATAAAAAATAAAAAATCTTTTGAAAAGGATCTGGATTATTTACTGAAATATTTTGAGCCCTTAAACCTGTCTTCTTTGTTGGACTCTATAAACACTGATCGTCCTTTGAAAAAAAACACCTTCCTTCTTTCTTTTGATGATGGTTTAAAAGAGTTTTACAATGTGGCAGCACCGATACTTAAAAGAAAAGGTGTTCCTGCAGTTTGTTTTTTGAATTCAGACTTTCTTGATAACAAAGATTTATTCTTTCGTTACAAGGCAAGTTTGTTAATCGAAAAATTAAAATCTGAAAGATCAGTTAAAAAGGTGGCGAACTTTTTAAAGGAAAAGGAATTCTCTATAGTTGATCTTAAGCAATACATTCTTTGCGTTGATTATAATAGTAGGGCAGTGTTGGATGAACTTGCTCAAATTCTGGAAGTAAATTTTAATGAATATTTGGAGAAGGAGAAACCATATATGGATAGTGGGCAGGTAAAAGGTCTTATTAAGCAAGGATTTTACTTTGGTGCACATAGTGTTGATCATCCTATGTTTTGCGAAATATCTGAAGAAGCTCAACTTTGGCAAATCCAGTCCAGTGTTTCGGATATTTGTCAAAAATTTGATTTGGACTATAAAGTGTTCTCGTTCCCCTTTTCGGATTATGGGGTAAATGAATCTCTTTTTGAAAAAATGTATAGATTCAATAATTCTTTAGTGGATTTATCATTTGGGACTGCAGGTATTAAAATGGATGTATGTAAAAACCATGTTCAGCGAATTCCTATGGAATATCATTCCTTTTCTGCACGAAAATTGATTTTTGCAGAGTATCTTTATTATATGATTAAAGCTCCATTTAATAAAAATAGAATTATAAGAAAGTATGGAGATACTTAGTTATAACCAGCAGGAGTTATTAACTTTTATTTATAGCAATTCATTCTATGAGTTAGAAAATTTGCCTATAAGTAAGCACAGGGCTGTTTCACAATTGAATAACCCCAGATTGGATGAAGATGATAAAATTCTTTTTGTGGCATACGATGGTAAAAAAGTAGCCGGATATTTTGGCGTGCTCCCTGATCATGTTTTTGTTGATGGAGTAAAGCATAGGATTGGTTGGGGAACATGTTTTTGGGTGGATGAAAATTATAAGTCTCAAAACGTGGCAGCTTCGATATTTTTGCGTGTAATCAGGGCTTGGAAGCAACGTTTGTTTATTACCAACATAGTACCTTTTCTTGAACCTGTATACCAAAAAACCAAAATATTTTTGCCGACGCAATATAAAAATGGCTTGCGTTGCTTTTTGCGTTTTAACCTTGCCGAGGTTCTTCCCCCAAAGAAAAAGCTGTACAATAGACTGCAGCCTTTGTTAAAGGTAAGCGATTCTTTTGGAAACCTTTTTCAGGAGCAGCGACTCAGATTTAAGTCTTCTTACAGGCAATTAAAGGTTGAATATGTCAATGAAATAGATTCAGATTTAGAGAGTTTTCTTGAACAATATACTAGTTCGGAATGGATGCGAAGAGGGAAAATCGAATTGGATTGGATAAGACAGTATCCCTGGATATTGGAAGGAGTTAAGAATGATGTCAATGGGGAACGATACTACTTTTCTGCGTTTAGTAAAAGGTTTTATTGCCGAATGGTAAAGTTAATGGACGGCGCCAACCTAACAGTGGGTTTTATGCTTTTAAGTGTAAGGAATGGAAGTCTTACCATTCCGTATTTTTACGGGGATGCAGAATATGCCTCATCGGTAGCTGCTTTTCTATATACGTATATGTGTGAGCAAGGGCTTACAATGATTACGACATATAATGCTATACTTGTTGATGGCCTGAAGAATTCTGATTTGCCTTTTATATTAAAAAAGGAAATTCGACGGCCTTACCTTATTTCCATGCATTTTCCCGGTATTCAAGAACTGAACTTTCAGGATGGAGACGGAGATTGCGTATTTACCTGATTACACCTGAATTTGCTATAGGTTTTGCTGTGTTTTAGAGAGAGTTTATTGCAAATTTTAGGTTAAAAATTGATGAACTGTGTAGCTTGTTCTTGAATAAGGTTTAGATAAAAGTTGTCTTCAAGGTTCCCTTCTACTAATAATTCTTCAATATGTGGAAGTTTAACTTTCATTGCCAGGACATGTATGTTTAAATAATTAAGTATATCTGTAAAATGGCTTAGAGCCAAAGCACCGCCTGACATTCCTGAAGAGAGTCCAATGAGCATACATTTTTTGTGTTTAAGGATAGAAGGATAGGGCATTCCATCAATAAAAGCTTTAAGAATGCCGGGAAATGATCCATTGTATTCAGGTATAACAAAAACAAACTTCTGGGAACTTTTTATCTGATGGACAATTTCATTAAATGGCTTATTTTTGCCATTTTTTTCGAACATTGCAGAAAATATAAAATCATCAGGTAAGGTTTCCAGGCTGAGCAGCTCTGCTTCGTACCCTAGTTTTAAAAGTACGTCTTTATATAATTCGGCTATTACCAGCGAATTTGAATTCTTACGATTGGTACCTGATATTATGGTTATCATGAATTAAGACTTTATGATTTATCCCTTTGGGATTTGGGAAAATAAAATCCCTGCATTTACAACTAAAGTAAACCAAATGTTTTCAAAAGCCAAATGATATTCTCTGGTGTTCCTCTGCCAATTTTTTAGTATATTGTTGTTTAAATTCTCTGATTATGGTAAAAATAGGAATTAAGGTTCTTCCATGGCTGCTGGTTTTTATATTAGCTTCTGCTCTTTTTTGGGTTTTTAAATATGATACAGCTCATTCTTCTGAAGAAGAAGTTGTTGTAAACCATCACATGGTGGTTGAGAAGATCAATTCGCTTGGAAAACTTGAACTTGTAAAGTTTTACCTGAAGGACATAATAGAACATAAGGTTGTAAAAGAATGGCTTCCGGATCCTAAGGTGGTTTTGATAGCCAGTGGTGAGGTCGTAGGTTGTATAGATTTAAATGGAATTGGTTTACAACATATCTTTATAGAGGAACATTCAGTTACAATACAGCTTCCTGATCCGGAAATTTGTTACTTTAAGATCAATCATAAAGAGTCAAAAGTTTATAATATAGAATATCATTATTTTCAACAAGCGGAATTAATTGATGCAGCCTACAAAAATGCAGAACAACAAATGGAAAAAGCAGCTTTGAAAATGGATATTATTTCGCATACAAAAGTCAATGCCGAACTTTTTTTAAAGCCTATTTTAGAAAGCTTTACAGGTAAGAAAATAATTATTAAGTACGCATCTGATACGGTGAAATAATTTTATATCTTTAGTTCGTTTTTTTCGTAAATAGAATACAAAATATTTCTATGTCATTTAAATATCTCCCAGCTCTTATTCTGTTGACTATATGGGCATTTTCGTTTTGTAACAGGAAATCTACTTCTAATTTTTCGGATCAGGTGACACCGGTGGTCATTAATCCTAATTTTGAAGAATATCATCCATATTCTGATCTTGAGATCCTTTCAGCTTCTATTGACGGAGATGTGCTTTCCGTGGAAATTCAATGTAAAGGATGCGGAAAAGATCAGGGGTTTGATATGGTAAATAATAAAAATTATATGAAATCCATGCCTCCGGGCACAACCTTATATCCTGTTAAATTGCCTTGTAAAACCAAGAATGATGTTAGTGTGGGTGTGTATAAATTTGACATTACTGCCATAAAATATCCGGGTGTGGAGCAGGTATGGATTGTGATTCCCGGCTACGACCATCGAATAAATTATAACTATAAATAGTATGTACAGGATTGTATTCCTAGTGTTTTTAGGGTTCCTATCAATTAGTAACCTATCAGCTCAAATCAGTCAGGGGGGTAAACCCAGAAGCTTTACGTCTGACGGTTTAAATTCATCGGTTCGAATTGTTAAAGCTCCCTCCATTATTCATTTAAAATCAGCTGAGGATTCTAAAAATGGAGTTCCTAATCAGTATGGACATGTGCTTAAGGTATCTTATGGATTAATGAATGCCGGAACCTGGGAAACACTGGAAAACGGGGATCGAATATGGAGGATGGCAATAAAATCTGATGGTGCTATGGCTATCAGTTTAATATTCTCCAAATACAATTTGCCGGAGAATGCAACCTTGTTTATATATAGCGAGGATCGGTCGTCCCTGATTGGGGCATTTAATCACTTGAATAATAATGAAGATGGTGTTCTTGGTACCATGCCTGTGAATGGGGAAGTTGCCATTGTTGAATATTATGAGCCTTATTACCAACGAGGTGCCGGGGAGCTTGAAATAGGTTCTGTGGTTCATGTATTTAAAGACATTTATCAAATTGCACGAAAGGCTCATGGCTATGGTCAATCAGGAAATTGTAATATTAATATTAATTGTCCTTTGGGTAACAATTGGCAGGATGAGAAGAAATCTGTTGCCCTTATCCTTGCTAATGGTTTTTTCTGTACCGGTGCCATAATTAACAACGTCCGGCAGGATGGACGTCCTTATTTTTTAACGGCTGATCATTGTCTTGATGGATCAGGATCGGTAGCTACCTGGATGTTTGTTTTCAGATTTGAAAGTCCTACTTGTACCAATGAAGTAGGGCCGACAAATTATTCCTTGTCAGGAGCCCGATTGAGATCACGTAATTCCGATTCAGATGTCCTGTTGTTAGAGTTAAACACCATACCTCCGGCAAGCTATGATATTTACTATGCAGGCTGGTCCAGAATTTCTAGTGCTACTTCCCGAACTACATGCATTCATCATCCCAGAGGAGATGTTAAAAAGATCTCCGTTGACAACCATGCGCCTACCAGTGTTTCTACCTTTGGCAAGCCTGTCCAGTTTTGGAGAGTTGTATGGGATGAAAACACCACCACCGATCCCGGATCATCAGGTTCACCACTGTTTGATAACAATAAGAGGGTTATTGGCCAGCTATATGGAGGCGATGCCTCCTGCAGTAACTTAACCGGAGGAGATTTATACGGAAAGTTCAATATTTCCTGGGAGAGAGGAACGTTTTATGGTAACAGGCTAAAAGATTGGCTTGACCCGGACGATACCAATGTAATGACATTAGATGGTTCTTTTATTGATACCTCTCCTCACTATTGCACTTCCTTTGCTGAAAAACCTGAGGACTCAAAAATCACCAATGTCACTTTTGAATCCCTTAACAATACCCCCGGTGCAGGGTGCAGAACCTACAGTACATTTCTGGGACTGGCTGCAAGACTGCAAATTGGCCAAACGTATGACTTAAGTGTGACGGCAGGTACCTGTAATCAGGATTGGTTAAAAAGGGTAAAGGTTTATATTGATTGGAATGGCGACAGTGATTTTGATGACGAAGGTGAGCTGGTAACAACCTCTCAGGCAATTACCGGGGTGTTTACCCATACTGCTCAGGTTACCGTTCCTGACCATGCTACCGATGACATTGTTACCCGAATGCGTGTGATCTGTGTTGAAGCTACCCAGGAAAATCCGACGATGATTTTTGGAGCATGTGATTTGTATAAATATGGAGAAACACAGGATTACTCCATCATCATAGGTGAAGCCGCTTTGTCTACTGTTAAAGAGGAAAAAAACAGAACAGAATTATTTCAAAACTACCCTAACCCCTTTACTGGAAATACAACATTCTCATTTTACATGGAAAGGGAAGATAATGTGTTGTTGGAAATTTATGATATGCTGGGCAAGAGAATAGCTTCAGTCACAGAGGGGGCTTATGCAGAAGGCAAGCATATGGTAGATTATAATGCCGGCAACCTAAAGCCCGGAACTTACATTTACAAAATGACCAGTGGAGGGCAAACCTTTGTTCGCAGAATGCTTATACATTGAGTAAGTAATATAAATGTTTTATCTTTCGGCGATGAAAGCAATAATGGATTTTCTCAGTTTTCTTGGTAGCATCCTAAATAAACACCTGTTTCAACTGGGCGTCAGCAGTATTACGGTAGGGTCAATACTGTATTTTATTATTGCTCTGATTTTTCTTGTTTTTACTGCAGAACGGATGCGCCTATTGTTAATCCGGCGTATTTTCCCCAGATATAACATCAATATTGGAATTGGTCAGGCAATCAGCACAATCGTTAAATACTTTGTCCTAATCATAGGTTTTATTGTCATTATACATTCTGCGGGTATTGATATGAGTGCCTTAGGGCTTATGGCTGGTGCTTTGGGTGTGGGTATAGGTTTTGGTTTACAAAATATTACCAATAATTTTGTTTCAGGCCTTATCATTCTTTTTGAACGCCCCATTAAAATTGGAGACCGTATTGAAG
Source organism: Cytophagaceae bacterium (assembly GCA_046313675.1). Classification (GTDB taxonomy): domain Bacteria; phylum Bacteroidota; class Bacteroidia; order Cytophagales; family Cytophagaceae; genus JBKBXU01. The sequence goes on along the minus strand of JBKBXU010000011.1, from coordinate 17,691 downwards.
TTGGAAATATAAATGGCGATGTTGTAGCTATTGCCGCTCGTGCTACCACAGTTATTACTAATGATAACATCGCAATCATTATTCCAAATTCTGAATTCATCTCTAAATCGGTAACAAACTGGAGTCATAGTGATAAAAAAACCAGGTTTAAGTTTCCTGTTGGCGTACATTATAAAGAAGATCCTGAAGTGGTGAGAAGGCTGCTGCTTGAAGTTGCTGCCGAGCATCCCGGCGTATTAAAGACGCCAATTTCTGATGTTTTATTTACGGATTATGCCGATAGTTCTCTGGAATTTATTCTTCGTGTTTGGACAAGTACCTATGTTCAGAGACCTACCCTTCTTAAAAGTGAGCTTTATTATGCAATTTTTAAAAAATTTAAAGAGCACAACATCGAAATACCTTATCCACAGAGGGATTTGCATTTACGGTCAGGGTTTGAGAAGCTGTTTAGTCCTCCTGAAGCTAATTAAATGCATAGAATCTTTAGCCTTGCTCCTCTGTCTTTTGTTTTTTAATCTTCAAATTAATATGCTTCAGCTTCAGGTCTGGTGTTTATAGAATTACGTTTGACTTCATGACTGTGGAATTTAATTAGTTCTTGATAATCTGAAATAAGAATCTTCTTTGAAATTATCTAATTATCTTCTAATTTAAATACCTATAACCAAATTAAATTTAATGATTTATTTGTGCAGCGTTTCATTGATTTTTATGTCTATGATTATAGATAGGCAGAAAAATAAAAAGACAGATTTGGTTGAGCATGAACTTTTAGATGCATGTAAAAGGCAAGACAGGAGGGCGATGGAAGAATTATACAAACGCTATTTGCCGAAAATGAAAGCTGTATGTTACAGATATACTAATTCCCTGGTAGAGGTAGAGGATATACTTCAGGAGGCTTTTATTAAAGTTTTTACTAAAATTGATACTTTTCAGTTTAAAGGCTCATTAGAAGGGTGGATAAGAAAAATAGTTGTAAATACTGCCATAAATCATTATCATCAATACCTTTCTTTTCCCTCTAATTTGTCGATAGATGATGTAAATGAGGGCGAGGATTTAAGCGTTCAGATTGCAGAAACACTTTCTTTGGAAGAATTGTATATAATAATAAATCAACTTCCCGATGGGTATAGGTTTGTTTTTAATCTGGTTGGAATAGAAGGTTATTCACACAAAGAAGTTGCTGAAAAGCTAGGTATTACAGAAGCCACTTCCCGAAGTCAATTCACAAGGGCGAGACAACAATTGATATCCCTGTTAAACAAGAGAATATGAGAAGCAGAGAAAATAAAAAATTGGATGAGGTATTGCGGGAGCGATTTTCAGATGCTGAAATATCCGGTGAAACACCTTCGTGGGGAAGAATCGAAGCAAAGCTGGAAAAGCAAAATCTGCAAAAAACACCTTTGGGTCGACGTAATTTTTATGTTGCAGCTTCAGTACTTGTAATAGTGACTACTTCTTTGGGATTATGGTTCTATTCCGGGGAACAAAAAAACAATACCATAGCAGACAAAGCAGATTCTGTTATCAAAGAGGAGCTTTTGGAAGGTCAGGAACCTGAGGTTTTAGACAATTCTTCAGCTAATCAAGAAGCTAGGGGAAAAGACGATGTGGATATTCAGGAAGATATGCCGTCAAAACCAGCGCCTGTAAAAAAGCCTTTGGAAATTAAAGAACCAACACGTTTGCAGGCTGCTAAGGGGAATCAGAAGTTCGTGCTTCCGGATAGTTCCTTAGTACACTTGGATAAAGGAGCTGTTCTTACTTACGATGGACAGTATAATCTTCAGGAGAGGCGCCTGAATTTATCAGGGAAAGCTCATTTCAAGGTTAAAGCAGGCCTACCTTTTATAATTGAAGGTTTAAACTCAACTACAACGGTAAAGGGTACTTCATTTTACCTTAATTCAAAAAAAGAGGAGGATGAAATTTTTGTAACTTCAGGATTGGTGGAGTTCTCAAAAGGAAATGCAACTCTTCTGCTTCAGGCTGAACAGGGGGCTATTGCTCAAAATCATGGTGGAGTTTCTTTAAATTCTAATGCTAATATTGCATCCTGGCAGACAGGGGTATTGAAATTTGAAAAGGTAGCTGTTAAAGAAGTTCTTAGCGAACTAAGTGCATTATACGGAAGAGTTATCACGGCTGAAAATAAAACGATTCTTAATTGCAGCTTTACAGGATCGTTCCGAAACCTGGAGCTTTCAAAAGCGATGAATCTGCTTGCTACCTCCATCTATGGAAAATGGGAAGAGAATGAACAAGGTGAAATAATATTGACGGGGCCTGGTTGTGAATAATGACTACGTTTGTCTTTTGATAAAACTGCATGTAAATTTGTATAAGAACTAGTTTTCTTTAACCTTTCTTATATAAATGAGGCTTTTTACATTCTTAATTCTTCTTACATTCTTTGTTATATTAGGAAAACAAGTGCATGCCCAAATGCTACCTTCAGTTCTTGAGAAAAAGGTAACCGGGGTATATAAGGAAAGCACACTTGAACATATTCTCTCAGACCTTAGTACTCGTTATAAGATTGACTTTTTTTATATCGCTGAAAATATTCCCCTTAAGCACAAGCAGAGTCTTGTTTTTGAAAGTTTAAGCCTGCAAGAAGTTCTTCTTAAGATTCTAGACCCGATTAATATAGGCCATATGGTTGTAGATGAAAATATCGTACTCGTGCCAGAATCACCGGTGCTGGAGGATAGACCCACCTTGCCCGAAAATACACCTGCTTTAAAAGATTCCATTATCATCAAGCATATTCCAGGTGTTCAAGCTAAAAAGCTTTCGATTTATACCTATTCCGCACTAAAAAAGAGGTCTTCTTATTCTTATTACCCTTGGAAAATGAGGAAAGCTTCTAAACCATTAGAAGAAGAACACGAATTATGGAAAGATTCAGTAATTGTCCAAAGACGTAAATTGACAAAACTAAGGAAGCATTATATAAATCAATGGCAAAATAAAAAAGGCTTTGCCGTTGATCTTTTCTTTCAGCCGGAATTTGCACGTTGGAGAATGAAGCATAACAAGAACATGGGATTTAGAATAGAAGATTATAATTCTTATGAGCGTGTTAATGTGGGATTCTCATTACAGTCCACTATTAATTATCACTATAAACGCTTAAATTTTATTGGAGGATTTGGGTTTTATAATCTTGAAAGGGCGGGAACACACACTGATTATTACATAAATTATTTGAACCCAATGGTAAGGCATGCTGTGATTTCAAATTATGCCGCAACTTACCATTATGGTGGATATAAATTAGGTTTAGGTTATCAACTTTCCAAAGGTCTGATGCAGGTAATTGTATCTGCTGCATATGAAGGTCATTTTCTAATAGGTAAGGCTGGTCAGAATTTCTATCCTTATTATAGAGATAAATATTACCTTTTTGGTCCACCATATTCTGATGGAATGTTTAATCCTTTAATAGCACAAGAAATTGAAATGAATAAATATTTGTCAGCATTTAGTCAGGATGTGCAAACGATTATTTTTATTAGTGAAACGGTAGATATCCTGACAGGAATTCATTTTAGGCAATATTTATCTTCCATTTATTCTTCAGAATCTCCGGTAATAGAAAGTCCGGTAGTATTTGGGCTAAGGATTGGTGTAAGGTATAATTTTCGATAGGAAATGTTCTACTAGTCATATATTTTGTAGAGCAGCAAAAGAATTTGGATCTAAGAATATAGTACCGGAGAAATGCCATTGAGATGCTATGTTGATTTTACTATGCCGGAACTAATCTCCATTCCAGATTTGAGGCTTCTACGAAGAGCCACATTTCATTTCGCATAAGCCTTAAGATTTCGTAAGTTACATATTCTACTTCTCCAGATCCATCGGTAGCTCTTGCTATTATATTCTTTTTATTGTTGTCAAACTCCCACCTTCCGGTAAAGTTAAGACTAATGGATGAAGTGCCGATTGTATAAAAATGATAATAATCTTCTTTAGTTAACGTAAGACGCCAGTCTTGATAATCAGTAGATTTGTCAACATCACCTTCAAAAGCCTGCTCAATTCTCCATGTATTGCAGACTCTTTCTTTTTTTGACTTGAAGCTTAATGCAGGGCCTTCGTCATATTTCTTACAGGATGCCAGTATAATTAAAATGAAAAAAACAGATATTATTTTCATATTTTTTTTGATGTAACGCAGCGAATTTAAAAATAATCTGTCTATGATAAAAAGAACTGCAAATGAAAATGAAAACAATTAAAACCCTAGTGATTGGATTGTTAATGTCAGTATCAATGGTTTCCTGTCATACAGAAGAATCTGTGGATGTTAATCAGGATAAGATTTTTACAGAGTATGAACTTTTTTATGATGCCAATGAAGATAAGACGTATGCTAAGGCAAAATTTAAATTCAGTAATTCAACCGGCACGACCTTGAAGCTTACTTCTCCAAGTGCAGTGTATTTTGATGATGACGTATTACATTATAATGAAACCTTTGCGATTTATGAAAAAGTTTATGCAGGGTATAAAGGAGAAGGTTCTTTTAAGTACAAAAATGCTGATGGCAAGACCTATGTCAATTCTATTTCAAATAATCCGATTCAATTTCCGGTAATTACAGAAATTGATAGCGAATCAAGTTTTGAATTGGAGTGGGAAGGAACTCCTTTAATATCTAAGGAAAACGTTGTTTTGATATTAATGGGAAAAAATGGCGGAACCGAATTTGTGCTTAAAGAGGGAGCAGGTGTGTCGAGTATAATAATTCCTAAAAACCAATTGCAAAAACTTCAAAAAGGGGAGACAGACATGTTTATGGACAGGACATGGAGCCCAGACTTACAGCAAAAGAATGATGCCGGTGGAACGATAATAGGTAAATACAGAGCATTAAATAAAAAAGTAAACTTAAATTAAACAATATATTTAACTATGAAAAAGATAATTCTATGGTCTCTGCTAATAGCGACAACATTCACCCTTTCTTTTTGCAAAAAATATGAAGAAGGCCCCGCTATAAGTCTTATTCCCAAAAAGCAAAGAATGGCTAATACATGGAAGTATGACAAAATTATTAAAAATGGCAATCAGCAGCACCTGTCTTCAATAGACCGAAACATTACGTTAACCTTAGAATCAAATGGCGATGCTGAAGGGCAGTATAGTGACGGAGGATTTAGTTATAAAGCTCCCGGAACATGGATCTTTGATGAAAATAAAGATAAAGTTACCATTTCATTAAAGCATCCATGGCATACAGATACTAAAACTTATGATATTATCAGGTTGAAGAGGTCTGAACTTTGGTTAGTGTATATTGATTCCAGTAATGACAAGTGGGAATATCATTGGATCCCTGCGGAATAAAGTTGGTTTAATCTAATTATTTATAATTTTAAAAGGGACTGGTTCCAATAAGGGGTAGTCTCTTTTTTTTATTTTATCCTGCATTGAAAGGGTTTGTTCAAAGGATCTTATTTATTGTTATGCATATTTGACCCATAAATTTGGCTCATGTGGGACAAGGTTTAATCATTTTATTATAGATTGTGGTACCGGACAAATTGTCTTGTTAGATAAAAGAAATGCTATTTCTTTAGTTACCAGTAAAATATGAATATCCTGGACGATTATGCTAAATTTGCATCTCTTGCAGGTAAACATGATGGTTCTCAAGTATCTGCTTTTCAACAAAAGTTTATCAAATCTAAGCAGTTGAAAAAATACACAGAGATCATCCACGGAAAGTACAACGAGAAAGATGTAGAAGAAGAAGAGGCGGATTATTAATTCATTGACTGATCGGGTCACATCAAAGAATAAAGGGAGGCAAAAACCTCCTTTTATTTTCAAGTTTAAAATAAAATTATTCTATCTTCTGAGGGTAACAGAAATTACCTTTTCATTTATAAGGATAAGGTAATATCCCATATCAGCAATGCTTCCGGAATGATGCGCCCGCTTTTATCAAGTATTTTAACCTTCCGTTAAAGGTAGGTTCGATGGAAATTTACCGACTTTGCCTTAGTGAATGGCTGATAGCATACGATGACCTGGCATATTTTTTTTCTTGTATGACAAGATTAATAATACGTAGATAAATGGCACAATGACCTTATGTGGAGTCTCAGTATTGGGGCTTTCTGGAGAAACCTTTACTTCTGAGGCCAATATTTAACTTGAGAAACTTTTAATATACATCTTTAACCTCAAGCCATCACCCTTCCCTTCCAGGGTTTAGCTAAAACAAAAACATATTCAGCAGGTTTTAGCTCAAGCTAAAACCATAAACCCTTTTGAATTATAAGACCATATGTGTAGTTTCTTTTGTCTTTTCTGCAATTCCTGTTTTTGTAGGGGCTGCTGTATTAGTTGGGTGGCAATATGAAATCCTTATTCTAAGAACCTGAATTCTAAAAATTGGCAAAGTAATGTAAAATAGCTAACTTTTGAATGCAGCATAAAGCCGGGACTTAATTTTTAAGAGACCCTATGGCATTTTTCAAACTTGTAAAAACAAAGCCTGTTAATTATTGTTTAAACAAAGAATACTTTACATCTCCCGTGTCAAAATTTCTATTATTAATGAAATTAAAATACCAGCTTACTCTATTGTTTTTGTTGATTGTTTTGCTGGTAACCTCCTCCATAAGTTTACTCTTTTATACAAATCAAAGGGAGGTGTTGCAAGGCCAGCTTATGAACCAACTGGAATCTGTTTCTGAGACTAAAAGGCTAAGAATTAAATCACTTATAAAAGATAGAAAAGAGCTAACGGATTTTCCTTCTTCTGATTTAACTATTGTCAATAACGTAAGAAATTATTTCGCAACAGGAGAAGTCAGTTTTCAGAAAGAGTTAGCTTTTGCACTAAGACGATACGTTTCTGCGGTTTCAAGCATTCAGGCCATCCATATTCTTGATGTAAACGGTGACATTGTAGCATCTTCGGACAGTTCAAAAATTGGAAATAATTGGGCTCATTTTGATTTTTTCCGAAGTTCTGTGCAAGGCCAGAAGGAGTTTGGAAATATACATTTTGACGAAAATGAGAATTATAACATCCATATCACCTCTCCCCTTTATGCAGACGAAGAAATTATTGGAGTTCTTATTATTTCCAGGCTTGCGCAAGAAATTGTTTCCCTAACCAGTGATTATACAGGCCTGGGAGAGACCGGAGAAACATATTTTGGCCAACAATATGGAGATAGTATTAAGTATCTTAATTCTCTTCGGTATGAAAAAGATGCTGCACTACAAAAAACGTTTCCAGTCTCAGATACCAGTGTTTCCATGGGGGCAGCAATCAATTGGAAAAAAGATACGATTGTGAGGGCTAAAGATTACCGCAGAACAGAAGTTCTTTCATCATTAAGATATATTCCCGAAACAGGCTGGGGAATGGTAACTGAAATTGATTATGCGGAGGCTGTTGCGCCGGTCGTGTCTTTGCGAAATAGTCTGATTTTTATTAATGGAATTGCCGTATTCTTTGCCGCTGTTGTGGCTTATATTTCAGGTAGCTGGTTCGCTTATCCCATTGAAAAACTGACTACAGTGTCACATCGTTTTTCGGAAGGTGATTACTCTGAAAGGGCTGATATTATGTCCGGAAATGAAATAGGAAGGTTGGCATATTCCTTTAACTTGATGGCCGAGAAGCTTCAGGAGAAAATTATGCGATCGGAAAGCTTATTTTCCACCGTCTTTGATTCTGTGGAGCACGGCATTGTCTTTTTAAAAGCCGTACGTGGGGAAGATCGTAAAATTGTTGATTTTGAATATATGCTGGTCAATAAATGCGCTGAACAGTTTTTGGGACGTGAAAGGTCAGATTTAATAGGAAAGAGGCTCCTTCGGGAATACCCATTTATTAAAGAAATTGGAAATTTTGACCTTCAGGTAAAGGCTATTAAGACAGGAAAAACGGTCGAAAACGAATATTATTATGGATACAAAACTGATAAACGTTGGTTTAGAAGTGTTTATACTAAAGTGAGCGACGAGGAGGTGCTTTTTACGTTTGATGATATTACAAATGAAAAGGAGGCCAACCTGAGAATGGAATACACACAGTCTATTCTGTTGCAATCTCAGGATTTGGGCAAGGTAGGGAGTTTTGAACTAAATCTGGAGAATAATGAATTGCTATGGTCTGACACACTTTATAGAATATATGGTTACGAACCAGGGGAAGTCGAAGTTGACAATTATCAGTTTTTAGATTTAATACACCCTGATGACAGAGGGTATGTATTTGATGTATTTACCAGTCAAATTTATCAACATGAGGCGGTGGAATATGAGTTTAAATTCATGCGAAAAGATGATACCGAGGGGACAGGTCAGGGGAAAATTCGTAGTATTATAAATTCAGAAGGTAAAGTATGCAAGGTAATTGGGTTTGTACAGGATATTAGCGACAGGGTTAAAATCCTGGAACAGCTAAAAGAATTAAATGCCAAACTTGAGCAAAGGGTAGAAGAAAGGACCATGGAGCTTAAACTTTCTAATGATAACCTTAAAAATTTGAATGAATCATTGGATAAATATGCCTATATAATTTCTCATGACCTTAAAGCACCACTAGCGTCTATCGACGGACTGATTAATTTTCTTAACGAAGATTATCAGGATAAAGCCTTGGATCAGGAAGGTTTGGAAATGCTGGAAATGATTACTGAAAAAGTCGGGGTCATGAGGACTATTATCGATGAGGTGCTTAAAAGGGTTAAACATGAAAAGTTAATTAAGGTGCCTGTTAATCTTTCAGATGTTGTGCGAGAGGTGATTAACACATTAAACCCTCCCGAATATTTTAACTTTATTATTGATCAGAATTTGCCAACCGTTAAATACAACAAGGCATCAGTTATACAGATCATGCAAAATCTGATTAGCAATGCTATAAAGTTTATGGATAAAAATGAGCCTGTTGTAAAGATTACATGCATCGAAGAAAGGGATTTTTTTAAAATTGTGGTCATTGACAATGGCCAGGGTATTCCTAAGGGTAAACTTGATAAAATTTTTGAAGCTTTTGAGGTAGCTCATAAGGCGGAGCGCATTGAAAGCCATGGCTTGGGACTTTCAATTGTCAAACAGCTTGTTGAATCACATGGCGGGAATGTATGGGCGGAAAGCGAATTTGGTCAGGGGACTTGCTTTTATTTTACAATTCCCAAAGAGGGGTGAGGTTAATGATCTCCCGATATTTCATCTAAAATTGAAGCATGAGCCAGGTTGTTTTTTGACGTTTAGTGACTGAATTTACTCAAATCTTTTTTGATGTTCTTTTTCTTATTTCTGCGAATTAAAACTATTCCAACCACTATTATGATAATCAGGTCCAGCGTAAGTATTATAGGAATACCCAAAGCTGCATCTTCCAAACTTAATTCATTATGATCATCCAGATTAAGGTAAATGTATTGAACGTCCTGAATATGGTAGGTTTGAATAGTCCCATAGCCTTCGTGCTTATCCCAAAATCCGGGTTCTTTGGTTTTGCCTATCCATAGGCCATACTCCTCATTTAAAATAGATAACTGTACCGGATCGCCGGGATTCAGGTGCTTTCTGATGAAGCTGTATTCCCTGGCATGTGGAACACTGAACCTAAAACCCGGATACTCTTTCAAACGAATGTATAGCGAGTGGGAGCCTTTGGCAGGGCTTAGGTATTCCACTTCTTCCGATAAATGACCATGTACGACAGAAAGTTCTTCTTTATACAATGGTACGGTGTTGTTATAACTATGGAAGGCTAAATAGTTTAACAAGCCAAGAATAGCTATTCCAAATATTATAAGACCAACTTCCACGGCCTTATCAGATTTCTTAGGTTCCGGGGTCTTAGTTTCCATTTCAATTACCTCATCCAATCGAAACAAGGGAATAAGTCCTAAGAGGCCAAGTATAAAAAAGAATGAACCTATGACCAGTGCTGAAACCTGAAAATGCTCTGGTGAATCGAGGAGTCCGGACAGGTATATGCCCAGAAACATAAAGCCAAAAGAGATGAGGCTAAAGAAAATGATCAGCAAGATTTTTTCCGACTTCATTTGGGTTGAATTTATGATGCAAATTAAGCAAAAAAGGCACAGAAGGGATCTCGCTTCCATGCCTTTTGTTATAAAATATAAATAGATTATTGCTTAAAGAATTTTCTTGTGGCCATGGCATCACCTTTGTGGATGTTAAGAAAATACATGCCTGTTTCCAAGCCTGATACATTAATTTGTGAGGAAATTCCAGAGCTAATAACATTACCCAAGGATGAAAGAATGATCCAGGAGCATTCCTCGGACAGTATCAGTTGATCGGTTGCCGGATTTGGATAAAGAGATATTTGCAACCCTCCTTTATATTCACGGGTAGAGGTTGTGGTTCTTTCCGGTACTACGGCATTGGCAATTACGTTGTTGTTGTTATTGGTAGAGAATGCCAGAACAAGACAATCTTCTTTGTTGCCGACATTGGCAGGGACAAAATCTGCAATATTCCCATCGAATGTATGGTTTGAAAGATTCCAGTTGGCGAGGCCGTTATCAAAGTTGTCCTCAAATATAGGCTGCTCTGAAAATGTGGTACCTTCGATCCATTCATATACTTTTACATAATCTACAAACTGGTAGGTGGGAAGCCTGTTTTCTTCCAATGGCCCTACCCATGCCACACTTGAATGGGCCCAGCAGTTGAGCATAAGGAGCATGGGTTTTGCTCCCAGGATCTCCAGTACCGAAGCATCGGTAAATTTTCGGAAAGACTGACCGTCAACAAACCATTCTACGTAATCGGGTGTCCAGTCAATGGTATACGTGTGCCATTCTGCCACTAAACCTCCATTGGGTATGGTGTGGTGAGTTTCGGAGGTATGCTGAGGGCCGGCAGCATTGGTTTCCCAGATAACATTGGTTTGCCAGGCATTGCGTGGCTCCTTGCCAAATACTTCTATATCTATTTCCTGCCAGATGTGGTCCTCTTTCCAACCGTCATTTTCGAACAGAAATAAGGTGGAAAGCACACCGCTGACATCCGAAGCGTAAAACCGGGCTTCAAATCTTCCAAAATGATATGCTTGTTTTGACTGTACTTCTCCGGCTTTATAATCTTTGGCAATGGCCGCTAAAGGGAGTATGAACAAAAATAATAGTAGCGTTTTTGTAGTTGCTCTTTTCATGAATTAAATGTTTTGTTTACGATCTGAGCAAAAATAGGTTGTCTCTTTGTGGAGGGATTTACATTTTCGGATTTTGACTTTACATTTTATGACAAAAGTTTGTCAAAAAGCCATCATAGGTTTTTTTCAGAGGATAGCCTGCTTCTAAACTCTGAGGGGGTACATTCTTCGAGGGATTTAAAAACCCTGTTGAAGTGCGTAGGATTACTAAAGCCAACACTGTAGGCAATTTCGCTGATATGGAGTTCTTCTGCCTGTAGCAAACGTTTGGCCTCTGCAATCCGGATCGTATTGAGGTATTCTTTAAAGCTTAGGTTGTACGACTTTTTAATTTCCGTTGAGATTGCTTTCTCGGGGGTTTTTAAGGTGGCACTTAGGCCTTGGAGGCTTAATTCCGGATTAATGTAGTTAGTGGCAATGTATTTGAGTGCCTCATTTAGCTGTCCTGGCCTGCTTGAAAGGATATTTTCCGTAGGTTTATAAGGAATGGCAATTCCTGGTTTTTTTCTTTGAGGTAGTAGTTTGGTATATATCAGCAGGCCTGAAAACCATAAAAATAGAAAACCGCCTGCCACAAGATAAAAGAAGCTTAAATCTTTCGAAAACGTTACCCTTTGGATACGGACAACCTGGTCACGGTTCTCATCGAGCTTAATTTTTGCGGTGAAGGAAAGAGATCTTGTTTTTGACCAGTCAGCGTGGCCAAGTTCCGTACTTCGTAGTTTAAAGCGTTCCAGCCACCATTGCGCTATAGTCATGCGATCCAGGGCAAGTGTATAGGAATTTTGATTATCGTATATTGGTATTTCAAGGATGTTGTGCCTAAAGGTCAGCGCATCATTTTCTTTGGTGATCCCGTTTTGATAAGTCGAGATACTCAATTCCAGATTGCGTATATTCTCTACCTCCAGCTCAAGTTTTATTTTGTCATAGCCTGACAAATTCCAGTAGTTTTCGGGGCGAAAAAGTGAAATACCTGCATAGGGGGAGATAAAGCCTTCCTGAAGATTAAACCTTACAGATTTATAGTTTAAGCTATCTTCGGTTGAAAGGATCTGAGAATTCCCTCCATCAATGTTCTGATCCGAAAATGCCGCTGTTTCAAGATTGGAAGACTGTAGTATGGAAATCGGCTTACGGTATAATAGTACCCAGACAGTAGCTATTATAAGCAAGGGCAAAAGAAGTAAAAGGAGCTTTTTTCTCATTTTTTAAAACCGAACCGGCAATAAAATTAACGAAAAATAGGGAAAGAAGCGTGTGTTATCGAAGAATATTCTTGTAGCCAATCTTTTTAGTAGGGATCCCTTTCCAGGGCTTGGATATACTATATGGTTTTTATAAAATGATCTTCTGAATCGTTTACTATTTCTTAAGCCTATAAAAGAGGTAAAGTTAAAACCTCTCCTTCCAAAATTCGTAAGTTCTCATTGTATGCTTATTAACATTATTAAACTTCTCCTGCCGGTATTTTTGATGGTTTCCTGTCGCGCTTCAGTACCTACCACTAATGCAGTTGATACGATAGAATTTGGCTATGGCGGTGGGTTTAGTGGGCTATACAAATATCATGTTATTGACTTACGGCAACATACTATAATGAAAAGTGGAGGGGAAAGTCGCAGGCTTAATAAAAAAGAAATTCGTACCTTACATAAGGAACTTGGAAAAGAAAACTTTTTATCGGTTAGCCTTGATCGTCCTCATAATATGAGTACTTATATTCAACTGAAAGGTGAGGTGTCGAACAGGATAACCTGGGGGGATCCTTCGGCAGAGGTGCCTGAGGAGGTTGAGAATCTTTATAATTTCCTGGTGTCCTTAACAGATATTTTATGAAAAAACACCTTTTATGCTTACTTGCCCTAGCGTTTTCTTCGATTGCCTTTGCCCAATCAGGTTTTGAGCAGAAGATGAAGCATGCTCCGGCACCTAAAAGGTCTGTGGCCACTGCCGGTAAAACTTCCGGAAAGGAAAAGCCTCCATTAGACAAAGACTCCTTAAAAAGTTTGTCTCAAGGCCCTCTTAGGATAATTCCCGAAGGACGAGCTCAATCTATAAAAACAAAGTCCCCACTCAAACTAGAAATTCGGCCAGGTAGTAAAGAGACGCCTGCACTTATAAGGGTAATTGACAGGCTTGGAGGTTCTATAAAAAGTAAGAATTCTATTCCCGATGCTTGTAAGCTGTTTATTGAAGAGCTTAGGCCATATATGAACATTTCTGATGACGCATCTTTTAAAATTGATAAGGTTCAGGAAGATGTTGTTAGAATGTTTCAATATTACAAAGGCATAGAGTTGTATGGTTATGAAGTTCTGGTGCATTTGGATAAATCTGGGAATGGAAAGCTTTTGACAGGTAGGTATTCTTCATGTTTCTATAAATTGGATACAAGTTATGCTATTACTGCGCAGCAGGCGCTTGCAAAAGTATGGGAAGACATGGCTCAGAAAACCACTATCATGGAATTGTCTGAAGCTGAAAAAGAATTCAGCCATTACCATGGGCCGGAATCTAAAAGGGTAATCTATGAAGGTGCGTCAGGAGAGAGGGTTTCATGGGAAATAATGCTGAAACCAAATATTCTGGAAGCCTGGCATTATGTGATTGACGGGAAAACCGGAAAGGTGCTTAATGCTTATACTTCTTTATGCTCTGTAGATGGTAGTGAGACGGCCTCAGCAGTTGATTTGCATGGTATTTCCCGGACTATTAATACCAGATTTACGGAAGGAACGTATTACCTTGAAGACATCGGCAGATCTATGTATGATGCGAGTAGGGAGGAAGGGGCGATTTTTACACTTAATGCAGAAGATGGCTCAGGTCAAGCCTATAATTTTTTTACGAGTACCGATAACAACTGGAACAGTCCGGTGGCGGTTTCTGCACATTATAATGCCGGTGAAGCCTTTGAGTATTTTCACACCAACCATGGCCGGAACTCGATAAACGGGTCTGGGGGAAATATTTACTCTTTTGTCAATGTAACACAAAATGGCGAGCCAATGGATAATGCTTACTGGAATGGGCAAGCTATATTCTATGGCAATGGGGATGAATATTTTTATCCACTTGCCCGTGCTTTGGATGTGGCAGGTCATGAAATGAGCCATGGA
>JBKBXU010000011.1:0-3371 GCA_046313675.1 Cytophagaceae bacterium | reverse complement strand
GGGGAATCCGGAGCTATCAATGAGTCCATGTCCGATATATTTGGTTTTATGATGGACTCCACCAACTATACCATAGGTGAGGAGGTCGTGCGATTGGAATATTTCCCAAGTGGAGCACTCAGGGATATGGCCGATCCTAATCAGGGGGGGAGCAATCTGAGCCATCCCGGTTGGCAGCCAAAGCATGTGAACGAACAATATTTTGGTAGCGCAAATCATGGCGGGGTACATATTAATAGCGGTATTCCGAATCATGCATTTTACCTGCTTGCCACAAGCGCAGGCAGTAATATGAAGGCAGGGCATATTTTTTACAGAGCACTTACTCATTACCTTACCAGGTCTTCGGTTTTTACCGATCTTCGCAGGGCTTGCGTCTATAGTGCCATTGACCTGTTTGGCGAAGATGCTTTGGAAGTAGATCTGGTTCATAATGCTTTTGAGTCTGTAGGCATTATGTGGTACGAAACTGAGGTGGTTGATAATACACTTCCGGTTAATCCAGGACAGGACTATTTGCTTTTTGCCGATATGGTAACCGCAGATCCCAATACCTTATACCGTTCATCGGTAATAGGTACACAGTTTTTTCCCATGTCTACCACAGAAATAGGAAACCGCCCTTCGGTTACAGACAATGGAAGTCTTGCGGTGTTTGTAGGGGGCGATAACAGAATTTATGGAGTTGACCTTACCAATCCTCAGAATCCTCAACAAACCGTTATCCATTCCGAACCAGTGTGGAGCAATGTGGCCATATCAAAGAATGGACGCCACATTGCCGCAAATACTATCTATGAAGATGCTGCCATTTTTGTGTTGGATAGGGAGACTGATATCTGGTTTGAGTTTGAGCTATACAATCCAACCTACTCGGAAGGCCTAACCTCAGCAGGGCCGGTTTATGCAGATGCCATGGAGTGGGATCATAGTGGAGAATATCTGGTGTATGATGCTTATAATGAATTGATCAATAACAATGGCGATGATTTAAGTTACTGGGATGTAGGTTTTATGAGGGTATGGGACAATGCGGCCAATGGTATTGGTGATGGTGAGATTCAAAAGCTGTATAGCAGCCTTCCCCAAGATGTAAGCATTGGAAATCCTTCGTTTTCCAAGAATTCCCCTCATATTATAGCCTTTGATTATCTGGATTTGGCTCGTAATATAGTGGCAGTCGTCGGCCTGAATATGGAAACTAATACTACCAGTGCCATTTACTACAATAATTCCTTAGGGTGGCCCAGTTATTCAAAGCTTGATGATAATCTGGCTTTTACTACCTATTCAGCATCCAAACAAGTGATAGGGGGCTTATCTCTTGGGTCCGATAAAATATCTGCCGCCGGACCTGCTTATCTATTGGTGGATGCAGCCAAATGGCCGGTATACTATGCCGATGGCGAGCGTGACCTCATTATTGCAGACCCTGACGCTGACACCCCAGACCCGGATCCAGATACAGATCCTGAGCCTGAACCGGAACCTCAGACCCAGGTAGGTGTCCTTACGGCAGCGTCTTCCGGTATACGTCTATATCCAAATCCATTCCGGGGAGTGATTAATATTCAGTCTGCCAGTGATGTGCAAAGTATAAGTGTTTTTAACAGTACCGGAATCCGGGTGGATGAATGGCAAATGTTGAGCAGTACAAGCCTAGATGTTTCCGGACTTATTCCAGGTCTCTATTTGATTGAGGTTGTGCGAGAGGGCGAAAGACAGATTTTTAAAATGCTTAAGAATTGATTCTTTAAATCGGGCTTATTATTAAAACTATTAAGGTGGATTAAGCAGTTTTTGGGGGTTAACATAATACTCAGTTGGTCTAATGGAGTAAAATCTTTTATCTGTTAACTCATTTTAAAAAGTCTTTTCTTTATTGATTCCGCAATCAGTAGTGACTTTTCGATGACTAACATTCCTTACTCTTACACAATGAGATTTAACGTCTTCGCTTAAATTAAGTTTATGGAAATTGTAAATCCTACTAAGGCTTCTTTTTTGTCATTGTGTATAAGATTCTTTAATTGGTTTGTTCAAGCTTTAAAAGTCCATTTAAAAGGTATAGTTTTTTCTATTATGTTTTTCTTCCGTGAAAGAGTGGTTTCCATTTTGTGTTCAAAGCGTCTCTTTTTCTGAATAAGAAAATATTTTTAAAAGAGGGTAGAGCTGTTTCCAAATAAGGCCATTCGGTTCACCAAATCTCTAGTAAAGCCAGTATTGAAATAAGCCCAACCCTCTATGTATTTATCCTGCTGAAGGTATGAACGGTAACGAAGACTTATGAACAATAATTCTTAAGTTTCCATCCGATCCTTTTTTAAAAACCCAGGTTTTGTCTACCATTACTTCTTGTCCATCTTTTCCTGTTACCCACACATTACCCATTGTAATGGCAACCGAACCATAAATTTGTATGCCTTCATTTTCTCCCGTATTTACGTACCTGGCCTTTACCCAAGGTGCAAGAGCAAATCCTTTATCATTAGGGTAATCCGGGTCGCCACCAATAAAATATGCCAATGCTCCCTTCTTGGTATTTCTAAATGTTTGATCACCGGAGCTTAGTGTTGGTTTAAAAAACACCTTGCCATGGTCGTAATTATAGGCATCGGTCAATACTTGTTCAGCAAACGCTTTGTAGTCGCCACCATCTTCTTTTAATTGTCCAATTTTAACCAAGGCGTCGCACCAGGCTTGCTGTGCCGCATTGACTTCTTCATAAGTAACAATGTCCTGTGCTCCTTCTTCTACATAAATCAAACCAAGTTCTTCAATTACTTTTTGCACTTTTTCATCGGTTGCTTTTACTTCAACTTTTACTTCTTCCTTTTCTTGTTCAGCGCCCTGATTACAGGAAGAAGCCATACTTGCTACTGCGAGTAGCCCTACGATCATTTTTTTATTCATTTTTAACTATTTATTTATTTGCCTACTTCTTGAAACGGTGTTCGGCATGTCCGTTAATATTTATTGTTTATATTCGATGTTAAAGCTACTAAACTGTGGGTTGTACTCAGAGGGGTTGAAGATGGTAATATCCTTATACAAAAGAATAACAAAGTGTGTTTATATCTCCATGGCCAACTTTGCCAAGTACAAAAAACTACAATATGTACAATCTGATTAGGTGCGCTTGAAATATTAAATATAATGTTTTCAGGTGAGGAATCCCAGATTTATGAGTCTTTTAAGCGCAAAAGTGTTTCTGAAACTAAGCAGTACGAAGGTTGTCAGAAGACAAATAGAGGAACAATTAAGCATGCATTTAACCTGGGATATACAATAGAACTTTCTATTAGTATTTGTGTCTTAACCATAGCGCTGCTATGCTTTGCTACACAAATACGCTGATTTATTGTTCTTTT
>JBKBXU010000010.1:0-30287 GCA_046313675.1 Cytophagaceae bacterium | reverse complement strand
GTAATCGGCATGGAAGTGTTGCATCAAAAAGGCTGCAGCTAATTCGTGTAATTCAAATCCTTCATTTTTAAAATCCTCAATTTTACTGTAATAAGGTTCAAGTACTCCGGAGCTAATGTGTTTTTTTAGGAGGCTGTATATTTTTTTCTTCCTTACCGCTTCCAGTTCTTCTCTTCCCGGGATGATTCCTTTCTGTAGACGGCTGTTAGTATGTTTTTCAATATCCCTTAGCCTGTCAAACTCTCTTCTTCCTGTAATAAAACTAAAAGCTATTCCGGATTTTCCTGCTCTTCCGGTTCTGCCTATTCGGTGAATGTAATACTCCACATCCAGTGGCAAGTCATAATTAAATACCGCATCGACACCTTCCACATCAATGCCTCTTGCAGCTACATCGGTCGCTACCAATATATTAATGTCTCCACGTCTGAACATGTTCATGACTACATTTCGTTGATTCTGACGAAGATCTCCGTGCAATCCTTCGGCTGAAAAACCCATAGATTTTAAGGCTTCAGTAACTTCATCCACTTTTGTTTTCTGGTTACAGAACACAAGCATTAGTTTAAAATCATATAGCTCAATAAGACGGCACATGATTTCCATCTTAAGACTACTTTTAATGTCAAAATAAATCTGTTCTATGGTCGAAACCGTAAGTTTGTCTCTGACTATTTTAACGAGGACAGGTTCTTTCTGATATTTTTTTGTAATAGCCATTATGGCAGGAGCCATGGTGGCTGAAAATAAAAGGGTTGTTCTTTCAGCAGGCATATGATCCAAAATGGTTTCAATGTCTTCCCTGAAACCCATATTTAGCATTTCATCTGCCTCATCCAGAATAATCATTTTTACTTTGCTCACATCAAGTGTTCTTCTGTTGATGTGGTCAATAACCCTTCCTGGTGTCCCTACCACAAAGTGCACACCTTTTTTTAAGGTTCTTATCTGTTGTTCTATGGATTCACCTCCATATACAGCTAAAACACTCAATTTTTTATATTGAGACAATTTTTGCACTTCTTTTGAAACCTGAAGTGCGAGTTCCCGGGTTGGGCAAAGCACCATTACCTGAAGGTCTTTTTTAGTAGTATCCACCATTTCTATTGCGGGAATACTAAATGCGGCTGTTTTTCCTGTCCCTGTTTGGGCCTGTCCTACTATATCATTTCCTTGGAGTACAACAGGAATCGCTTTTGTTTGGATTGGGGTGGGTTGGGTGTAACCGGCATCTACTATGGCCTTTAGCATTTCTTCCGAAAGGCCAAGGTCCTGAAATAACATTTCTTCCATTTAAAATTAATAAATTTACGATTGCAAATTTAATTGCTTTTATTGCAAGTTTACCTGTTTCGTCAACATATGTTTTTATTTTTTTTAAAAAAATGCCAAAATATATCTATATGCACGATTTTTTGGAGGAGCCTGATTTGCTATGCAGGGATAAATTCTTTGCTGCTTGTGGAATAATTAAATTAATATTTGTGCTAATTACCCTTTTTTAAGAGAAAAATTTGTTTCTCTTTATGAATTTATGAATGAAGGATTAACAGAATGGCTCTCCTTCGTTATAGGGAGTAACTAAATTGTTGAAAGAATTTTCCTTATATGAAAGTACTTATTATAGAAGATGAGCAAAAGGTGGCAAAGCTGATTACCAATGTCCTTAGGGAAAATGGGTATGATTCAGATGTTGCATATGATGGCATTATGGGCAAGAGGTTGGTAATGAATAATAAGTATGATGTAATCATTCTTGATTTGATACTTCCGGGAATTAATGGCATTGACCTGTGCAAAAGCATTCGTAGTGAGCAGATTAATACTCCGGTTCTGATGCTTACTGCTCTTGATACAACGGAAGACATAGTGACAGGATTGGATTCAGGCGCAAATGATTACCTTACCAAACCATTTAAACTGGAGGAACTTTTGGCACGCGTCAGAGCATTAGGAAGAATTCGCCATGCTGTTGCAGATGTTACCTATACATTTGAAGACCTGCAAGTAAATACTTCTACTAAAGAAGTTTTCAGAGCAGGAAAGAGAATTGAACTTACTGCAAAGGAATTTGCCTTATTAGAATTATTAATACGTAATAAAGGGAGAGTCATTTCCAAATCTTATATTATGGAGAGCATCTGGGGAAATGATTATGATTATGATACAAACATTGTGGAGGTTTATATTAACTTTTTAAGATCCAAAATTGATAAAAACTTTGAAACAAAACTTATACATACCATGGTAGGAATGGGGTATGTGTTAAAAATAAAATAAATGAAACTTCAGGATAGACTCACTCTTCAGTTTACAGGAATATTGTCATTTATACTTTTGATATTTTGTCTGGTAGTGCTTTTTTTCTCTAATAAATTTATTAAAAAAGATTTTTATGATATGCTTGAGAAGCGAGCATATATTACTGCCAATATATTCCTCGAAGCTGACGAATTAAGTGCCGTGGCCTTGGGGAAATATCAGAAAAAGTATATTCAGAGTCTTTCCGGAGAGATTATCAGCATTTATGATAAAAGCAATAATTCTGTTTTTGTTGAAAATACCGAAGACCTGATTATTAAGGATGAAATTGTCAATAACATCAGATCTCAAAAGAAGATTTTTTATACAGAGGGGGATCGGCAGTTTGCTGGCATTTACTACCACGACAACCAGGGAGATTTTGTTATTATTGCTTCTGCTGTTGATGTAGCCGGCATTAAAAAGATTGATAACCTTCTGGTAATTCTTTCTATAACGTTTATTATCTCTGTTTTTGTAACTTTTATAGCAGGCAGACTTTTTGTCTATCAGGGGCTTTTGCCTATCAAAGGGGTTATTTCTCAGATGTCGGCTATACATGCCAATAGTCTTTTCGTGAGGGTGAATGAAGGGAAAGGTAAAGATGAGATAAGCGACCTGGCAAAATCCTTCAATCAAATGCTTGACAGGCTTGAAGAAGCATTCGATATGCAAAAGACTTTTGTTACCAATGCATCCCATGAGCTAAGAACTCCGATTACCAGTATTTCAGGTGAACTTGAATTCGCTTTGATGAAAGAAAGAGATGCTGAACAATACAAGTCAGCACTTTCTTCTATGAAAGAAGAAGTAGATAAGCTTTCCCTGATAACAGAAAGTCTGCTTAATTACGCAAAAGCGAGTTTTGACATTTCTAAGATAACATTAAAAGCTGAAAGGATTGATGATTTGGTGCAAAACTCCAGGGATGGGCTTCAGAAGATTTTTCCTGGAAGGAAAGTCGGTATAAACATTTCAGACATCAAAGAGGAAAAAAATCTGATGATCCTGGGTAATGCCCAGCTCTTGATTATTTCATTTAAAAACGTTTTGGAGAATGCCCTCAAATTCTCTGATGAAACAGACAGGGTTTCCATACAAATTTCAACTGAAGGTGATTATGTGAAGGTCATAATAAAGGACACCGGTATCGGGATATCTAAAGATGATATTAAGAATGTTTTTGTTACTTTTTTTCGATCCAATGAGGTACGTAATATGGATGGACATGGGGTAGGTTTGGCTTTGGCCAGAAAAATTATTGAATTGCATAAAGGAATCATTGAAATAGATTCTGAATTAAATCTGGGTACCAGTGTTATTATCAAACTTCCTATTCTAAAGGACGCAGTCAGCGGGAATTTTTAAGCTAATTTTAAGGTCTTTTTAAGCCCCATTTTAAATCAGGGTAATAGTTTTGTATAATTCTCCACTGAATTATGAAAAAGTATTGCCTGCTATTTGTCGGAATTATATTTTCCGGGATAGTTTCTTATGCACAAACTGCCTCTACGGAGGATGCTTCCGAGCTTACTCCCCCTAAAGATACGCTGTCAAAAGTGGGTATTGCTAAATTAAAATATATCAAGCAACCTGGTTTGGCCAATGCAGCATCAAAGATATTTTCCGCCGATCAGCGATATGCTATTAGTGGCTTTGGGGAAATTAACTATGTAAACTATCTGGGCCCTAAAAGTAGAGACGGGGGCGATGTAGAATTATATTATACCAACCTTTACAGATCCGGGACTTACTTTGGATATAAATTAACTGATAAATTGATTTTCATGAGTGAACTTCAGATGGAGTTGCTTCATGATGGTACAGACGAAGTGCATTTTGAATACAATTTAGAGGCTATTCTTGATCTACTTTTACACAATCGCTTCAATATTCGTATTGGAAACTATCCTGTACCTATGGGATATGTCAATATCAATGAAGAACCCATCGCTTTTTATACAGTAAACAGGCCTGAGGTGGAACGGGTAATTATCCCAACTCAATGGCTGGAGACAGGTCTACTTTTTTATGGTAATTTAGGAAAAGGACTGGAATACAACGCTGGTGTAACTAAAGGCCTGGATGCGTCTGATTTTACTGAAGGATCCTGGATCAGGCAGGGAAGGTATCATTGGTATAAACCTTCTCCCGGGCATGCTTTTAATGGTAAATTGCTTTTTACAGGCATAAAGAACTTTGAAACAGCGATCAGCGGTTATTCCGGGGAGACACGCAGACTTCCAATGGGGGAACAGGGGCAGCAATTACAGTCAAGAGTAAGCTTATTGTCTGCGTACCTCACTTATGACTATAAAAATTTTTCATTTTTTGGTTTAGGAGCCAGAGGCTGGTTAACTGGAACTGATCAGATCTATAATTTTAATGAAAACGTATTAGGTGCAGAAACCTTTGGCTATTATGCAGAATTACGTTGTGATGTGTTGCCATATTTTGCTAAAACGGATTGGAAGTTGCCCTTGTTTGTTCGGTATGAAAGACTCAATACCCACCATAGCATTTCTCCGGAATTAGCAGATATTGCAAGGGCTCAACAGGATCTGGAAATTATTACGGTAGGGGGTAACCTGAGACCCAAAAAGAACATTACACTTAAAGCAAATTACCAATTTAGAAACAATAGATATACTGATTCCTTTTTACCGGAATCTAACCGGTTTGAAATGGGCTTAGGCTTTATCTTTTAATTTAGGTTTTTGTTTGCCGAACGATTCCCTTACAGCTGCTGTTTTTGAGGAATACTTTCCTGAACCGCACATGAGTGAATTAATAAGCCTTCGCAATTTAAAAATCAGCGACTATACACAGTTCCGGCAAGCTATGGAATCTTCGTACCCTCAATTTTTTGGCTATTGGGGTGAAGAACAAATCTTCAGACTTACAGAATTATTTCCGGAAGGACAATTCGTGATTACCATCAACGATGAAATTGTGGCTTGTGCTTTATCCATTATTGTTGATTACGATAAGTTTGGTGATTCCCATACCTATAAACAGATCACAGGAAACTATACATTTGATACTCATAGCCCGAAAGGGGATACTTTATATGGGATTGAGGTTTTTGTTGTACCGGAGGAAAGAGGTAAAAGGTTGGGACAGCGTTTATATGAAGCCAGAAAGGAACTATGTGAAAATCTTAACCTTAGAGCGATTGTGTTTGGTGGCCGGATTCCCGGTTATCATAAATACATGAATGAAATAACGCCTAAAGAATATATTAAAAAGGTTAAAAGCAGGGAAATCAGTGATCCGGTATTGAATTTTCAACTTTCCAATGATTTTCAGCCTAAAAAAATAATTCAGGGATATATGCCATCGGATGAGGAATCCTGTGAATATGCTGTTTTGCTGCATTGGCTTAATATATATTATCAGGATAAACCAAAAGCGTTTGGATCTCAGAAAACCTCTGTAAGGCTGGGTCTTGTGCAGTGGCAGATGCGGATATACAAGGATATGGAGGACTTGTTTCAGCAGGTAGAATATTTTGTTGACGCCCTTTCAGCGTATAAAGCCGACTTTGCATTATTCCCTGAATATTTTAATGCACCTCTTATGGCAGAAGATAATGAGTTGCCTGAAGCAGATGCAATTAAAAAACTGGCATCGTTTTCTGATGAAATACGTGATCGTTTTGTAACGCTGGCTATTAAATATAATATTAATATCATTACAGGCAGTATGCCAGAGTTTGATGGCGAAGCACTTCTGAATGTAGGGTATTTGTGCCGTAGGAATGGATCCTATGAAAAGTACGAAAAAATCCATGTTACTCCTGCGGAATCAAAATACTGGGGATTGAAAGGTGGAAGTAAAATAAAAGCATATGATACCGATTGCGGGAAAATAGGTATTATGATTTGTTATGACGTAGAATTTCCTGAATTGTCACGTATGCTGGCAGATGAAGGTATGGACATTCTTTTTGTACCGTTTCTTGCGGATACTCAAACAGCATACTCTCGAGTACGTCATTGTGCTCAGGCAAGGGCTATTGAAAATGAGTGCTTTGTGGCCATAGCAGGCAGTGTAGGTAATTTGCCAAGGGTAAAAAATATGGATATTCAATATGCTCAGTCTGCGGTGCTTACTCCATGTGATTTTGCATTTCCTAATACAGGCCTTAAAGGAGAAGCTACGCCAAACAGCGAAATGATATTGATCGCTGATGTAGATATTAATCTCCTTGAGGAACTTCATAGTCATGGCAGTGTCAGAAACCTTAAAGATCGGCGGAATGATCTTTACAGAGTCACAAAGTGTGCTGCTGTAAGTTGATATGAATTAAAATAATGTCTTAATTTTGCACAGTTCGTAAGGCTCTGATTAATTACTAATGCAATGAAGAAGTTTGTTTTGTTATTTTTAATGTCATTATCAGTTTCAGCGTATGCGCAAAAAGCTTTAAAATCGGTTCCGAAAGAAGTAAGCGAAAGTTTTTCTGTGAATTACCCTGATGTAGTCGTTGAAAAGTGGTTCTTTAAACGAAAGAATAAGCAGTATGTGGCTAAATTTCAAATAAATGACTTTGATTACCAGGCATATTTTACCGATGCCGGTATTTGGACAAAAACAGAGAGAACTATTAAACGATCCGATGCCCCTCAGGATGTTTGGTTTAGCTTTAGAAGGTGTGATTATGCAAGTTGGGAAGTTTTTGCCGTAAAGGAATACCAAACCCCACGGTACGAATTTCTATATGTGGTAGACGTAATACGGCAGGGCTATCAGGATGTTTCTTTATATTTTCTACCTGATGGGACTTTTTTAGGTACCAAGTTATTTTATTAGTGCATTCTTGCTTCACTGTCTTCATGTCTTATAGGTGACATCCTTTGAATAGGTAGTTCTACATGGATAAAACTTACTCCTTCCATGGAATGGCAACTATTGCAAGCATTGGTAAACGTTGAAAAGCTTGTTTAAAAGTTTACAGTATCCTTGTTTTTGATTACGTTATCCATTTCTTTAAGACCAACATCCAGAAATCCTATGGCTGAATTGGCCCGGTTGGGCCTTCTTTCCTTTGCCAACTCGATCACCCTTCGTATTTTTACTGCCTGATATTCAGCATAATCCCAATTGCTGTCGCATCCTGCCCAATACAGCTCTGTATACCGGTAACCGACTTCAGCCATGGCTATGTCAAAACCCCTTAAATGATTTTCAACCTTTTTAAATTTCTCTTCCGTGCTTCCCCGGAGCCAGGAATTATTGTTTGCTGCTACCGACTCATTATTGTTTTCTTTACTTTTAACATTACAAGAAGCAAGGAAAATTACAGGTACAAAAAGGGAAAAAATTAACTTCATATTTATTTATGATGTTGTATGGGTAAGACAGTTAAATAATTTCTCTTCTGTAAGTGGTTTATTAATAAACCCAAAGTCTCCCAGAGCTTTAATAGTTTCTAGGTCTTTTGTATTTTTAGAAGTCGTCAAAATTATTATTTTTGTCTTTTCCTTGTTTTGATAATCCATTTCTTCAAAGTAACGAATAAAATCAAAGCCATCCATTACCGGCATGTTTATATCTAAAAGGATAAGGTCAGGACACTTTCTTCCGGTCCTGCAGTTTTCTTTTATATAGTTTAAACCTTCTTCTCCATTAGTTGTAACCATGACATGCTGCGCTACTTTTAACTTCTTTATAAGCCTCTGGTTTATAAAGTTGTTGATTTTATCATCATCTACTAATAATATGGTATCTAATATAGACATGGTGGTGTAATTTGAATTATATTAACTATTAATGTGGTTGTAATGTTTAAGTTATCTTTTTCTAAGCAGTTTTTTATGATTGGATAAGTAGATTGTATTAAACATTGCGGCATTTTGTATGGTTAAATTATAGTGGGAAGAGGCGATGGAATTACTGAATTATTTAAAGTTGGAAAGGGGAGGATATGAAAATACGTTTATTTTATCAATCGCTGCTATCTGAATATAACCATGCCAGCGCAAATTTTTTAAGGGGAATTGTTTCTGAATTATTATACAGAGGACATGATGTGAAAGTTTTTGAGCCTCTTCGTTCTGAATGTCTTGAAAGTTTAATCAGCCATTACGGAGATGCTCCAATTAAAGAGTTTAAGTCTTTTTATAAAAACAGGCTTAATAGTTATATCTATGAACAGGAAAAACTAAACCTTGAAGAAGCATTACATGATGCAGATTTGGTAATTGTTCATGAAAAATCAGACCCGAAACTGATTAGTGAAATTGGAAACCACAGGCAAAGTAATGATTATAAATTATTGTTTCATGATTCAACCTATCGAAGGCTGGTAGGCAATGAAGGTTCATTTAAATATAGTCTCAACAATTATGATGGCTTACTCGCCGGTTGCAACAGCATCAAAGAAACTTATCTGAAAAATGGCTGGATTCAAAAAGCATGGACCTTTCATGAAGCCATTGATAGCAGGGTTTTTTATCCTTATTATTCCAAAGAAAAAGAAGGGGAGATCGTTTGCATAGGAAATTGGGTAAATGGTGAGCGTGCATCAGAACTGGAAAAGTATCTTATAGACCCTGTGAATAACCTTAGAATCCGCACTTCAATTTATGGAGTAGGATATCCAGAGGATTTTTTAGAAAAATGCAAGTCTTGCAATGTGAGCTATAAAAGTTGGGTTGCCAATTATCGGATTCCTAATGTTCTTACTCGCTATTCTTTAGCTATGCATATACCAAGGAAACCATATTATGAATCAGTACCCGGAAAACCGGCAACCGGAATTTTTGAGGCAATGGCATGTGGTGTACCTGTGATATCATCTCCCTGGGAGGATACCGATGGCCTTTTCAATGCTGAAAGTGATTATGTGCTTTCCGATGAACGTGCCATGGAATCCGCAATTCGCAATTTGCTGAAAGATCGTGCAATGGCTATGGAAATAGCAAGAAATGCAATGAGAACAATAAATAAAAAGCATACTTGTTGGCATAGGGTAAACCTGCTGGGGAATATTTGCAGGGAACTTGGCTTAAAAGTAGAGGAAGATTCCAATGGAAGAAAGCAGGAGGCCGCATAAGGTATAATTAAAAATATACTGGTAATAAATTTTGACTTGAATAGGAAGAATTTACTGGTTGCTGCGAATTCAAAGAATGTCCGTCTAGTACTTTTTCGTATAGGTCTAAAAATGCAAAAGCCATTTTCCCTGCCGAAAAATGGTCAAGAGTGTAGTTATGGATTGCTTTTCGGTTAAATGAGTGGAGATGTTTTAAAGCTTCCAATAAATCCGAGCGGGAATCACTGATGTATCCGCATTCAGGGTTAATTATCTCGGCTGAAGATCCGTAAGGGGTACTTAGGACAGGGCAGCCAAAATACATACTCTCTATAATGTTATGTCCAAAGGGTTCATGCCATCGTATTGGATGGAGAAGGCATTTTGATCTGTTAAGAATAAGGGCTCTTTCTTCTTTTTCCACCAAACCTTTGTATTGTATGTGTTTGTTAAATGATAAACCGTAGCCACCGACAATTATTAGGTTAGCTTCCGCAACCTCAGCGATGATTTTTGCATCTCTCAAATTATTTCTCTTCAAATAAGGATTTCCCATAAATACCAGATGGTTTCTTGGAGTAAATATGGTTACCCTTGGATAATCTTCAGGGTCCAGTCCGTTGTAAATATATGCTTCAGCTTTGTGCAGTCGAGCATGGTGCAGCGAAGAGAAGATCGTATTAACTGGTAATTCACTGGTTTGATCAAAGTTGGTATGGGTATAAACAAAGGGAAGTGCCAATGAAGTGTTCCCCGGGTTGATGAACGTATGGACTATGTCTATACCCTCAGGAATTTGTTCAGTAAGGCTAAAGGATGGATTAAAATGTACATGTTTCCCAAAGGGGAAGACCGATTTTTGAGGTGCTAAAAGCTGAAGCTTGTATCCGGATTTTTTCAGAATTTTAGCTAATGTCCAAATCATTTTCTCCTTTGAACCATATTTTCCGGGGCTTACCGGCTTGTTGTAAATCAGAAGTATATTCATAGGATTCTTGAATATGTAAAGTTTGGTTATATTTTTGAATTTAGAAAGCCAAAAATTGTAGATACGATGAAGATAGTTTTTTTAGATGCCAAGACGGTAGGTGATATTCCCGAAATAAAATTACTGGAGCGTTTCGGACTTCTG
This sequence comes from Cytophagaceae bacterium, assembly GCA_046313675.1. Lineage (GTDB taxonomy): Bacteria > Bacteroidota > Bacteroidia > Cytophagales > Cytophagaceae > JBKBXU01. The sequence continues at coordinate 19,815 of JBKBXU010000010.1, read as the reverse complement.
GAGGTTCATGAGGTGACTCTTCAGAATAACGCTATGGAAAGATGTGCAGATGCGGATATCATAATTACCAATAAAGTGATTATAGATAGAAACATTATTGAGCAGAGCAAATATTTAAAACTGATTTGTGTTGCGGCTACGGGAATGAACAATATAGATTTGATTGCCGCAGAAGAGCACAACGTAAAAGTAAAGAACGTTAAAGGATATTCCACGGATAGCGTTGCTCAACATACATTCGCTATGCTTTTTAATTTACTTCACCAGATTACCTACTACGATCAGTTTGTAAAAAGCGGAGCATACTCTGATAATGATATTTTTACCCATTTAGCAAGAGAATATTATGTTTTAAAAGATAAAGTATTTGGGATTATAGGATTGGGTTCCATAGGTATGCGTGTAGCGGAAATTGCCAGGGTTTTTGGTGCAGAAGTTGTTTACCATTCTACATCCGGAAATAATCTTGATCAACCTTATAGGCACTATGAACTTAAGGAGCTTCTTGCTATGTCTGATATAGTGTCTATCCATGCGCCCTTAAATGAGACAACATTTAATTTACTTGGTTATGGAGAATTTGCCCATATGAAGCGTAATGCGATTTTAATAAATACAGGGAGAGGGGGAATCGTTAATGAAACAGATTTAGCCAAAGCGCTGGATGATAATCTGCTTTTTGGAGCTGCACTTGATGTATTCAACACAGAGCCTCCGGCTAAAGATAATCCATTGTTGTTGGTAAATGAAAATCATAGAATTCTGTTTACCCCACATATAGCCTGGGCAGGAAAGGAAGCAAGAATATCTCTATTGCAAGGCATAAGCAATAACATTGAAGAATTTATAGCTTCTCAAAACTAACTATTTTCATTTTCAGTAGTTAATCCCATAAAGAGCGGCATTTTTATGGATAACGACAAAGGAATTGAAATAACACCGGTTTTTGGTAAAGTTAAGGGATATCACATCAGAGGTTTTTTCTATATGGCCTTATATGTGATTATAAGCATCACACCTTTATTTATTGCAATGGCCTATGCTGATTTGCCAACCAGAGGATTTTGGATGGAATTTTCAGTGGCTTTGGGCTTTATGGGACTCACCATGTTGAGCCTGCAATTTTGTTTAACAGCCAGGTTTCGCGGTATTGCAGCGCCTTATGGTATTGATATGATTCTGGAGTTTCATCGCTACATTTCTTTGGTAGCGATATTTTTTATGGTGCTTCATCCTGTTATTTTATTTGTAAAGAACAGCAGTAATTTACGGCTACTTTTATTCTGGGAAGCACCTTTTCGGGCCCAAATGGCCCTTCTTTCGCTGGTATCATTAATTCTTTTAGCTGTCCTTTCCTTATGGAGAAAGTCCTTGAATATTCGCTATGAAACCTGGAAAGTGACTCATGGAATACTTGCTGTTATTGCTGCTGGGGCAGCTTTTGCACACGTTTTGGGGGTTGGGTATTACCTGGCATTGCCATGGAAGAGATATTTTTGGGGAGTTATGCTGCTTATTACCATAGGTTTTTTGCTATACATACGAGTTATCAAACCGATAAAACTCATTAAAGATAAGTACATTGTAGATGAGGTGAAAAAAGAACAAGGCCATTCCTGGACGGTGGTTTTACGGCCTGATAAACATGAAGGTATGAAGTTTCAGCCCGGACAGTTTGCATGGTTAACCTTGGGTAACACTCCTTTTGCCATAGAAGAGCATCCTTTTTCTTTCAGTTCCAGTGCTGAAAAAAGAGATAAGGTAAGTGTAACTATTAAAGAGCTTGGAGATTTTACCTCTAGTATTAGTGAAATGAAGCCAGGTATGGCTGCCCACCTTGATGGTCCTCATGGCGCATTTTCATCTGACAGGGTTCCTGAAGCAAAAGGTTTTGTATTTATAGTGGGTGGCGTGGGAATAACTCCTGTGATGAGTATGCTCAGGACATTTGCCGATCGAAAAGATAAACGAACGTTGACCTTAATTTATGGAAACAATACATTAAATGATATTACTTTCTATGATGACCTGGAGGAATTGAAAAGCAGGTTGAATTTGAAAATTGTTCATGTTTTGGCAAAACCTGAAAAGGGTTGGCAGGGAGAGAAAGGTTTTATTACACCTGATCTTTTGCAAAGACACCTGCCTGAAGACAAAGAACAACAAATGTATTTTTTATGTGGACCGCCTGTCATGATGAATGCTGTGGAAAAGGCTTTACTTAAAGTAAAAGTACCTTTTGAAAACATCGAACAGGAAGTCTTTAACCTTGTATAATTATGCGTCATAAAATATTATTGGTATTTGTCGGATTGACAGGATTTATACTTATGGCTATTGCCGTTATTTTTGCATACTATCAAAGCACCAATGGCTAATGCAGTTTTTCCATTGGAATAGTTTTTATTATACCTCTACTCTTTTAAATTTGGTAGAAATTCCTCAGAGTAGTATTATTAATGAGTATTGATAACAAATTTGCTGTACTTGTCCATGCCTGTGACAGGTATGAATTTTTATACCAGGGTTTTCATATATTTTTTCAAAAGTATTGGGATCGCTCCATACCTTGTACCTGCTATTTTGCATCCGAAGAAAAGGATGTGAACTTAACTGGCTTTACAAATATAAAATCCGGAAAAGGAGAATGGTCTGACCGCTTACGTACTGTATTGAAACAAATACCTGAACAGCACATTATTTATTTTCAAGAAGATATGTGGCTAAGCAAACCCGTTAACCGGACTTTTTTCGAAGAGCTGTTTTTGCTCTTTCAAAAGAATAGTTTAAAACAGGTAAAACTTCATAGCGCCAGAGTTTACAAAGTAGAGCCTACAGGAGATTATATTTCAGGGCTATCTGTTAGTAAATTAAACAATGAATTATCAGCCTACCTGATGTCTCACCAGGTAACCTTATGGGATAAAGAATTCCTTATTAGTCAATTGCCTCCCAAAGAACATCCTTGGCGTAATGAACGGAAGGGTACTAAGAGAATGCGTAAGAGAAATTTGGAAATATTTCATTTAGACTATTTTTCAGAGAATGGCGTACCGCCTATAGGTAAGAATAAAGACATCGGTATTCGAAGTGAGTATTATTCCGTTTCCTTAAATGCACGTTTAAATGATCATGTATTGCCTTTTATAGAGGAATTGAAGGGAAGTTCCCATTTCGATTATGCAGAAAAGCTGGAGTACAATTATAAAAATCAACTTACTCATGATGGAAAAGGAGAACCCCGGAAAAAAGATTGGTTTAAAATGCTAAAGAATTTATTTAAACGATCGTAATTACAGGAAGAGTCCTGAAAATTTAACATAGAAATACTATGATAGGAATAGTTGAAAGTGGGTCAACGAAATCAGAATGGGTTTTTGTAGATAATATAGGAAATAGGAGTGTTATTCGTACCTCCGGACTAAATCCTTATTATCAGTCCGAAGAGACTATACTCAAAATACTAAAGGATGAATTGCTGCCAAAAATACAATTTACTGTTAAGCAAATTAATTTTTATGGAGCTGGTTGTGAGGCAGTAGGAAATAAAATTAAAATGAAAGAAGCTTTGCAAAAAGCGTTCTCTGGTGTGGTTATTAGTATAGATCATGATTTGATGGCTGCTGCAAAAGCCTTATTTGGTGATTCAGCAGGAATAGCATGCATTGCAGGGACTGGATCTAATACGTGTTATTACGATGGGAAAGAGGTGGTTAGGAACATTAGTTCACTTGGTTTATACCTGGGGGATGAAGGTAGTGGCGGGCATATGGGAAAGGCTTTGATAAAAGCGTATATACGACGGGAGTTGCCTGAAAATATTCATTCGGCTTTCGAAGCAGCTTATCCTGATCGGAAAGATGAAATCCTTTTGAATATATACAGCAAGCCTATGCCTAGCAAGTATCTTGCTTCATTTGCCCCTTTTTTGAAAGAGAATATAGATCATTCCTATATTTATCAACTGGTTTATAATAGTTTTTTAGATCTTTTTACAAACTGTATCGAAAAGTATGAAAATGGCAGAAGCCTTCCGCTTGGTTTTGTAGGCTCTATTGCTTATCATTTTCAAGGAATACTAAAGAAAGTTGCCCAGGATAAAGGTTATAGTATTCAAAAAATAGACTCATCACCCTTTGAAGCACTTACCAACTATCATCTGTCCAAGTCATATTAATGTATGGAAGTAGTAAAAACAAGAATACCTTTATGGGTTCTTATATTTGCATGGGCAGCTATTCTTACACTTGTAGGTGCTGAGGTATTTGTAATTATAGCATTTGTTCGTGGTTGGATTGATGAGTGGTATATGCCATTGATCTGGTTTTCTTTTATTTTCCTTCCTGTTATACTTCTTCTTCAGTTGCGCCAATATGAGATAGATAAGGATGAGTTGCGAATGTATAACTTCAGAAGGAGATTACTAAAAACTTTTTCCTTTGATGAAATAGGCCATTATAGCTTTCTGATCCAGATTAGTAAGTATGTTGATGGTACCCGTTTATTTCTTTATCTTAAAAATGGGGCTGTGATAAAAATAGATAAGTATTCCAATAAGGGATTTGATGAATTATGGGAAAAAGTTGTTTCAGCAGGTATTCCCAGGAAGCCCATACAGAACCAGAAAAAAGCTGGAATTATATCAGGAATAGCAGGAAGTATAATAATGCCATCCCTGTTTTTGATGGCTCATGTTGAATTAAAAAATAGTATAGTTCATGAACATGATGTTGTGACAATTTCGGGAAATATAACTGATTTATGGGTAGATTCTGTTAGTAAAAATCCTCAAATGGGCTTTCTATTAAAAGAGCATGATGTTGAAGTAACTGTAAATCATTTTTATTATTCAATAGCAAATAGCTCTTTTATGCAGGACAATTCCAATGGAACTACTGTTTCGGTACTACTCAGTAAAGAAGCTTTAGAGGAAGGTTATGTGGTTGATCCTGTCGGTATAAGTAACAATAAATGGATTTATTGGGGTATGGATACATATAATGATCACTATAAAAAAGAGGCTAAATTTACTTTAGTAGCTGCCATCTTTATGTTTATATTCTTTGTTTTTCTGGCACTGGTTATGTACCTGATACAAAAGAATAGATGGAGTGAACAAGATAAAGTGGCTTTCCAATTCGAACAGGACCTTTTGAAAAAGAAGCAAAGGTTGAGAACTCCTTAAGTAAACTCTGGTTTAAATTTATTTATTACTTCTATTATCTCATGAACTTCTTCATTTGAAAGTACAGGGTTAATGGGAAGGCTAAGCACTTCCTTATGCATTGCCTCACTTATTGGGAAGTTTAAATGCCCCCATTCTTTATAGGCCTTCTGTAAATGGGGAGGAGTAGGATAATTAACAGCTGTTTCTATACCTTGTTTTTGAAGAAACTCCTTAAGTAGATCTCTTTCCTTGCATCGAATAACAAACATATGCCAGACATGTGATCCGGGTATTCCTTCCTGAGGTAGTTTAATTAAAGGATTGGAAATTTCATTCAGGTATCGTTCGGCGATGGAAGCCCGAACTTCATTTTCTTTCTGAAGGTATGGGAGCTTGATCCGTAATATAGCAGCCTGAATTTCATCCAAACGACTGTTGATCCCTTTATGTAGGTTTTGATATTTCTCCACGGAACCATAGTTTCTGAGTGATCGAATGGTTTCCGCAAGTTGGCTGTCATTGGTAGTGACAGCTCCGGCATCGCCAAGGGCACCGAGATTTTTGGTAGGATAAAAACTGAAACCTGCTGCATCGCCTAAACTACCTGCTTTTATTTTATTATAAATTGCACCATGTGACTGTGCGGCATCTTCTATTATTTTGAGTTTATTTTTTTGGGCAATCTCCCGGATGGGTTTCATTTTACAGATCTGTCCATAAAGATGCACTGTCATTATGCCTCTGGTTTTATTGCTGATATTCGCTTCTATTTTTGAAGGATCTATGGTATAGGAATTTTGATCAGGTTCTACCAATACTGGTTTAAGTCCTGCACGAGAGATGGCTAAAATGGAGGCTATATAGGTGTTTGAAGCAACAATAATTTCATCCTGGTCTTTCATTATTCCCAGGGTTTTATAAGCTTCCAGGATCAGATACAGCGCATCAAGGCCGTTTCCTGTGCCAATGCAATGCTTAACCTTGCAAAAGTCTGCAAATTCATTCTCAAAAGCACTAACATTTTCAGCCAGAATATACTTGCCGGAATTTATGGTTGCGCAAAGAACAGATTCCAGTTCCTTTCCATATTGAGCATTAATTTTCTTTAAATTGAGATATTCAATCATTATAACAACGTAAACCTTTTGGCAATATATGATTTTTGAAGGAAAAAGATTATGTTATAATGCATCAAGGCACAGTTTTACTCCTGCGCCTTGATCAATCTAGTGTAAATATGGTTAATTATCCCTGTGACCGTTTGTATTTATAATGATTTTTACTGCCTCCTTAGTATTAATTAATGTATTCATTGCCTCCTCATATTGATTTAAAGACTCATATTCATGGGTTATAATTTTTTCTAACCATCCCGGAAACTTATCCTTGCTGAATCCTATGTCTTTTTTCGCCATTTCAAAATGTTCCCTGTTTGAATTCACAGTTCCAAACATCACTTTATTGCCTAGAACAAATTCCATATTAATTCTACTCATAGGAATTTCAATGGTTTCTTCTTTTGGGGTAATACTGGTTAATATGACAATACCATTTTTTGCGGTAGCTAATGCTGCTTCTGAGGCCATTTCAGCAACACCGGTTGCTTCTATTACAATATCAAAGCGCCCATCTTTTTTACATACTTCTGAAATGGGAGAGTCTTCGCTGGTAAAATATTGAGCTCCAATACCTTCCATTAATGCTCTTTTAAAAGGCTTTTCTGTACGATCAAATCCATATACTTCAATTCCTTCAAGGCGCAACTTCCATGCAGCCATTAAACCCAAAGGCCCTAAACCAAGTACAGCGGCTTTCTGCGGACGCCATATTTTCATTCGCCTTTGTATTTCATGCATTTGCTCATAGGCTTTTTCTATTATTGATGCCGGCTCCAAAAGGACAGCCAGCGAGCCATAACTTTCAGGTACTCTGACTAAAAATTCTGGTTCTTCAATAAAATATTCTGTTAAAAAACCATGTCGCTTACTTATTCCCCTTTCAAATATGGTGGTATCTGTGGTCATATCGAAAAGATCTATTTTGTCATAAAAAGATGAACCCGGACGTCTTACAATTGGAACTACTAAATCACCTGTTGTTAATTCATTGACATTATAACCGGTTTCTTCAACCACTCCATATGCTTCATGTCCTATGATAAGAAAATCGCTGTCTCTGGGAGCTTTTCCATACTTACCTTTAGTTATATCTTTATCCGTTCCGTCTAAAGCTACTTTTAAAACTTTAACTAATACGCCCTTTCCATCAGGGATGTCTTCTACAGATGGCTTATTGATATCTCTTTGATGCAGAGAATTTTTTTGTCCCGGGTTAACAGCAATTGCTTTCATAATACTATTAGTTAATGTTTAAAATTACATGTTAACCCAACCAATAAGTTCTGTGAATGTTTTATTATTTCGTTTCATAATTTATAAGGTGATGTTTTTATTTTATTGATTTACAATAGTTTATATTGCTTGTTTTTCTATTTGTACTAGGTGATAAAACTTACATAGTGTTTGTAGGACTAAATCCATGTATTTTATACACTTTAAGAGATTTGCCGTAAAAGAAGATACTGGTCAAAATATAATGCTTATGCTGAAATTTTTACTTTACCCGGTTCTTAGTTTTCTTGTTGTTGCGGTTCATGCGCAAGTCAATGCGCCTGAAAAATATCAAAAGGTCCAAATGGGGCAATTGGTAAATAGCGAAGTAAATGAGATTTCACCCTTAATTTCACCTGACGGGAAGACTCTATATTTTGTCAGAGTAAATCATCCTCAAAATACTTATGGTAATAAATGTAAAAAAGACATTTGTAGCCAGGATATATGGTATTCAGAATTAATGTCTGACGGACGTTGGTCAGAGGCAAGAAGAATGGATGAACCTTTTAATACAGGAGAATTTAATTCTGTTATTAACATCAGCCCGGACGGTAACAAGCTTTTAGTGCGTGGAGGTTTTGAAGATGGGAAATATGAACCTTATTCGCTTGCAATTTCTAAACGAAATAGGGATGGGTGGACAATACCTCAAAAGCTTAACATAGAGAATTATGACAAAATGAATAAAGGAATGTTTGATGGCGGGTGTTTTGCAAACAATGATAAGGTGTTGATTTTGTTCTTTAGTGAGAAGAAAAATGATAAAAAGGTTCATTTATATGTGAGTTTTCTGAAAGATGATAATGTTTGGTCACAACCTGTCGACCTGGGTAAAACAGTTAATAAGTCTAATCAAATAACTCCTTTTATGGCTTCTGATGGTGTTACACTTTATTTTTCCAGTGATATGGACGGAGGATTGGGGAGAAACGATATATATATGACCAGAAGGCTGGATGAGACTTGGTTGAAGTGGACAGAACCTCAGAACCTGGGTGGTTCTATAAATACTGATGGATGGGAAGGGTATTATTCTATCGATGCAAAAGGTGAATATGGTTATATGGTGTCAACTAAAAATACCCGAGGCCTTGCCGATATTGTAAAGATCAAGCTTAAAGAAGAAAACAAACCAAACCCGGTGGCTTATTTACGCGGTAATGTTTCTTGTGTGTCTACGCAAGAGCAACTTCGTGATGCAGAGGTTTCTTTTGAATGTTTAAATGAGCTAAAAAACATGGGTGGAGCAGGGACAAATCCTTCAAATGGGGAGTTTAAACTTATGGTTCCTTGTGGGAAAGAATTCGGTATTTTGGCAATGGTGCCGGGATATTACCCTATATCACAATATCTTGATCTTTCTAAAGATGTTAAATATAAAGAAGTGTCTTTGAATGTACAGATGGTAAAGATTCAGGTTGGGAATGCTGTACCTCTTACAAATATTTTTTTTGGTGAAGGTCGTTCTAATGTCAGATATGAGTCCTTTTTAGAATTAAATCGGCTTGCAAAATTTATGGAGTCAAATGAACATGCCGTTATTGAAATATTCTCTCCACGTAAAGAAATTGAAAAAAATGCGGAATTATCTTTAAATCGCCAAAAAGCTATTGTATCATATCTGATATCCAAAGGTATTAAAGAATCACGAGTGGTAATTTCCGAACAAGAATCGGATGGCATCTACGCCGATAGTTTCCATTTTGTAATAAAAAGTTTGTAAAAGCATAGTATTTTTGTTTAGTAGTAATTGGGCAGCAGGAGTATTATCCTGCTGCCTTTTTTAACATCATGTGGAGAATCTTAGTTATAGAATTTAAGATTCTGTAAAAATGAAAAGAATTACTCTGTTTGCTATACTATTATGTTTTACCCATCATGCGTATTCCAACCGACTTATTGCTTATTACGCAAATTGGGGTGATTATTATTGCACTGAAGAAAGATTTAGGTTGGTGACGGATGTTAACTGGGCTTTTCTTATTCCGGAAAGAACCGGTGATTTGAAAGCCTGGGAAGAGTGGGAGTGGGAGCGTTTTAGGTTTTTTGTGGAAACCTGTCCACCTGAGGTTCGAAAGTTTATTTCTGTAGGAGGTAGCGGGAAAGTTTCAGCCAGCGCTTTTTCCATTGCCTGTAGAAAACCAAACACCCGTGAAAAATTAATTGAAAATCTAACAGCTTTTGTTGTCAAACATCGCCTTGATGGGATTGATATTGATTGGGAGTATCCGGAGGAGTCGGATACTGAAAATTTAAATTTATTTATTTCAGGACTGAAAAGCAGCCTTGAAAGAGCATCCAGGCCTTCAGGGAAAATATATGAAATCTCCATGGCTGTTTACGCCGGAGAGTATGGTACAAAAGGCATTTCTGGATATACTCTTAAGGCTGTAGATTTTATTAATATAATGGCTTATGATAATGATCAGGAAGTTAATCATTCCAGTTTGGATTTATCATTGAAGGCTGTTTTTTATTGGCACCAAGTCCGAGATATGCCATATTCAAAAATGGTTTTAGGTGTTCCTTTTTATGGAAGACCGGCTCATTCTCTATCAAGAGATAAGCCATACAGAGAGTTTGCCAAAGCTCATCAGGCATTTCATAATGACTATATTAAAGATAAAGGGAAATGGTATTATAATGGTTTTGGAACCTTGCAGGAGAAGGTAAATATGGCATTATCCTACGGTTTGATGGGAATAATGTGCTGGGAGTTGAGTCAGGATAGAGATGACAAATATTCATTATTAAGAGTTTTGAGTCAGCATGTTAATGATTTCGAGTGCAAGCAGCCGGAATCTGATGTCATAGAATATGACCTTTGCCAGGAGGGGTTTGTTGTTTTAAAATCAGAAATCCCTGATCAATCGGGTTACATTCATCAATGGACTAGAAATGGTGAAATCATAAAATCCGGTAAAGAAACAAGTCTTAAGGTGGTAAGGCCCGGTGTATATATGTTGCAAACCCGCAAATTTAACTGCACGGGAAAGATTCAATTCAAGGTTGAAAATAAAGATGAATGTCCTAACTAATTTGGCCTTTATCCCAATGTTGTTTCGCTTTTCCGGAATCAAGACATTTTGTGAACAAATTTCTTATTTCGACTTTATTCATTTTTGTAAACTTTTCCAGGTAGAGGCTGGCTGAATATAGGATGTTATGATATGCATAATTCTTTTCACCTCCCAGCGCTGCCAAGCCTTCATGAAGGGAGGTTTCTGCGGTGATGGATTTATCTGTTTTTCTTTCCAACTCTTCGATTGCATAATCCTTCGGGTGAATCATTTGATCCGACACGATACTGCCGTCATAAAAAACACATACGCTTTCTTTTGATAAACTAAGTTGGGTAGAACCTTCAGTACCTTTTAAAACAATAGCTTTTGCACATTCATTTTGTGCTTTAAGTTGTTTAACAAGTTCTTCTCTGTAATGAGGGTGTGTAAACCCTGTAACAAGCAAATTACCTCCTGTATTTTGTATTGGTTGAAGGAGTTTTTCAAAGGTTGCCAGAAAAGGTCTTTTAACCATTTCTTTCCGCATTTGAGTTAATGCTTCTAAAGCAGGAAAGAATATGGCTTGATCAAGGTATGCCCATCCAATTTCCTTATTCATCAGAATGTTTTTGGCAGTTGCCATAGAAATCAAAGGGTTTTTCTTTGCCTTTTTCAGAATCTGATGGGATGTGATGCCATTTTTTGGCGCCACTCGTTCAATTCCATGAATAAGTGTAGGGAAGCCGGCAGATGCCAGTAAAGCAGCTGTAAACACGGAGTATAAGGGTGTGCGATTACTTCCATCGTAACTATCGCAAATATCTATTAATAAGGGTAGGTTAATGGACTCTCTTTTACTTGCATTCCATAAGGTGCTAAAAAAGGCTTTGTTTTCCGCGAAAGTTTCTCTTTTCAATCGTTCAGCTTCAAGAAATGGCCCTTTGAGGTAATCAGGAATGGCAGGATCCAATAAAGACTTTATTGCTGTTTTACACTCCTCTTCTGATAATTCGGAATGATTTATAATTTTTCTGATAAGTGTGTATAAAGAATCGGATTCTTTAGTTGATATTAATCCTACGGCTTGGGGTGGAAGTTTTTTCTCTGGTTGTATTTTTAGCTTTTCCAACCATTCTTTTTCATCTTCATTGGGTTCAAGAGTAAGAAGTGCTGTAAGAATTGTGGTTTTTGTAGTAAGACTAACTTCAGGATGTTTCATTAACAGAGTTATTTCTTCCAGCTCCAAAGTGTGTAAACTTTTACTTCCCTGAGGGCCAATTCCTTTCTTTTTTAAAAGTTCTTCCAAACGTTCCTGTGCCTGCATATGGGGAAATTTTGCCCAAATATACGGATGAATTGTTTTTTAAGTAATTATTAATAGAAGATAATTTTTAACATTATTACGGTAAAAACTCCTTCAAATTTATTATGATTAAGTATAGTAAGTGGAATTAAATCTGAGTCATAATATATTTCTGGTGTTCCTGAAGTGTTGTTTAATCTAAAAGGGCTTACTGATTTAAGATTCACAGGGAATTTTATCTCTGAAATTCCGGATCGAATTCGCAATCTCTTTTTATTAGAAGTAATTTATTTAAATAACAATTATATCACTGAAGTTCCGGAATCGTTGTTTCTTATATCAACATTGAGAAAAATGGATTTAAGTAAAAATAGGATCAAATTTTTAAAACTGCCAGAGGGATTTAAAGAAAATTTGAGGTCGTAGCCTCAGAAAATCCCCTGAGTAATTAGAGTTGAGTGGAAATAAAAAATATCCGCTTTTTTTTAAAAAAACTACTTTTAGGGCTTTGTCGTAAAATAATTCTAGTAATATACCAAATCCAAGGGATTTTAAAGTAAAATATTAAAAACATTTTTTGGTATATAGTATTTATTTTATTTTAGAGCCTAATTGTCATTTTTAATCAATATCAGATGAAGTCAAAGAATTTTTCGGATTCCTTATTAGTGGAAATAGCCTGGGAGGTATGTAATCAGGTAGGAGGTATATACACGGTAATTCGTTCTAAAGTACCAGCCATGTGTGAAAAGTGGGGAGATAACTACTGTTTGATAGGTCCTTATTTTCATAATAAAGCACTTGCAGAATTTGATCCTATTGAAGAATATGACGATCCATTTGGCCAGGCTGTTTTAAAGCTTAGAGAACAAGGATTTGAAGTACATTATGGGAAATGGCTTGTGTCAGGGCGACCTCGAGTAGTGCTTATTAATCCTTACAGTGCTTATAATAAGTTAAATGAAATAAAATTTTATTTGTGGGATCATCATCAGATCACTTCTAAAGATATGGATGATCTTTATGATCAGGTTGTGTCATTTGGCCATCTTGTGAAATTATACCTTGCAGAGCTTCAGCATGCAGAATCTGATAAGAAAACGATTGCTCATTTCCATGAGTGGATGGTAGGGACAGCAATTCCTGCAATCAAACATGAAAGATTAAACATTGCTACGGTATTTACTACTCATGCCACCTTATTGGGAAGATATCTGGCCATGAATAATCCACAATTCTATGACCACCTCCCTTTTCTTGATTGGTTGCATGAAGCTTCCTATTTTAATATTGAATCACAGGTTCGCATAGAACGAGCCGCCGCTCATGGGGCAGATGTATTTTCTACAGTGAGTGATGTTACGGCAGTGGAATGCACCTACCTGCTTGGTCGGGATCCGGATATAATTCTGCCAAATGGCTTAAATATTCAGCGGTTTATCGCTCTTCATGAATTTCAAAATTTACACCTGGAGTATAAAGAAAAAATACACCAGTTTGTAATGGGACACTTTTTTCAAAGTTATTCATTTGACCTGGATAAAACCCTGTATTTTTTTACTTCTGGCAGGTATGAATATAGAAACAAAGGGTATGACCTTACCCTGGAAGCATTAGCACGGCTTAATTGGAGGTTAAAGGAAGCCAATATTGATACCACGGTGGTAATGTTCTTTATAACCAAACAGCCTTACCACTCCATAAACCCCAATGCCTTGCAATCCAGGGCAATAATGGAAGAAATTCGTGAGACCTGCGAAGCTATAGAAAAACAGGTTGGAAATCGTCTTTTTTGTGCAGCAGCGGCTTCTACAGATGCCAAACTTCCTGAGTTGAATAATTTTGTAGATGATTACTGGAAGTTGCGTTTACGTAGAACCATTCAATCCTGGAAGTCTTCCGGATTACCACTGGTGGTCACTCATAACCTGATACATGATGATAAAGATGAAATTCTAAATTTCCTGCGGGTTTCTAATCTTGTAAATAATGAGCATGACCGGGTGAAAATAGTATACCATCCTGATTTTATATCTCCTATCAATCCATTGTTTGGTATGGAGTATGGACAGTTTATTCGTGGATGTCACTTAGGGGTTTTTCCTAGCTATTATGAGCCTTGGGGCTATACACCTTTGGAATCTATTGCAAGCGGTGTTCCTGCCGTAACCAGTGATCTTACAGGTTTTGGTGATTATGTACTCAAAACAATGCCTAATAATGACGAAAAGGGAGTATATGTGGTAAATAGAAAGGATAAAGGCTTTGATGAAGCAGCAAATCAGCTTACCGACATGATGTTTAACTTCGTACAGCTTAACCGTCGGGAACGTATTAAGCTCAGGAATAAAGTGGAAGCCGCTTCCGAATGTTTTGACTGGAAAACCTTATCTGCTTACTACAACAAAGCCTATGAAAGGGCCTTAAAGAGTCTTTAGGTAATTAATTGATTTATAGTATTTTGCTATTTGTAGGGGAGTGTAATTGAACATTTTGGCCACCCATAGACTTATTAATTTAGGTATATTGGTAATTTAAATAGTGATAGTTATGGCCAAACCAAGTTTAGAACTAATAGATGCGCTTCGGAACACTGCTAAAAGAATTTCCAATAAGTCAAATTATGAGTGGAAGGATATTGGAGCATGTAATTGCGGTAATCTTGTCCAGGTTGTAACCAATTTAACCAAAAAGGAAATTTCTAATTATGGAATAAAAAAACATGGTGATTGGGAAATGCTGGTGCGCCTTTATAAAAAAGATAGCGGATTTAAAATTGATGATATAATCTCAGAAATGCTGGGTATGGGTTTCATTCTTGATGATCTTGTCCACCTGGAAAATCTGAGTGATCGGAAAATATTAACCAGAATCCCTGAAACCAGGTTTCTGAAGAGGGATAAAAAAGAAGATGTTATTCTTTATCTTAACACTTGGGCTGAAATGCTTGAAGAAGAAGTGTTTAAAGATATTGAAATTACAGAAGCTAAAGAAGTGGTAAATCAGCCGTTGGAAGTATAAGAGGAGCAATGACAATTATAAAGGGTGCTTTAAAAGAATTGTAATTTATCTTTTGAAGCACCTCTTTTTTATGTCATAACATGTAAAATGTAAGTTATCATAGAATTTATAACCTTTTTATAAGCTTTGGGTTAGTAGAGATAAGGAATTTTTCTTTTTAAAAGATGAGCAGGATAGATACGATTTTATTGGTAGATGATGATCAAATAACAAATTTTATCAACACCAGATTAATAAAGAAACTGAATGTTACTGATGAGATTATGGTTGCTTTAAATGGTGAAGAGGCTTTGAAGTTTATCCGTTCATGTTCAATTGAAGGGAAAAAATGCCCGGATGTTATTTTTTTAGATATCAATATGCCTGTCACTGATGGTTTTGGCTTTCTCAAGGAGTTTGAAAACATTGATATTGATGAAAAAGATCAGGTTAAAATTATCATTTTGACTACGTCAACTAATCCTAAAGACCTCAAAAATCTGGAGCAATTCAACATAAAGGGCTTTATAAACAAACCTCTTACAGAACAGAAGGTAAAGGAAGCATTAGAAGAAATATAGCTTATCGTTCAGAAGGTATATGCTTTCTAAGCATTTCCCTGTTTGAGTCATTAAATTCCTGAGCCAGAACACTTGTTTCCTGATTTACCTGCTTTACCAAATTATTGAACCGGTCTACCTGCTGTTGAGTAATGGTGGTTTTTGAAAGAATTTGCACGAATTCCGAATATTCGTTTAGAGATAGCGCTTGAAAGTATTTACCTTTTTTTATAGCCTTGTCTCTGAAAGAGGAGTCACCATTGAATGGAGGGATTTTTTCCATGTTTGATAAGGAGAGCGAAGTAGCCTCATGTAGTTCTTTTCTATGCTTTTCCAGTTGTTTTGTTTTGCCTGATCGAATCGCTCCCTGTAATTCTTCAATATAATTCTTATTAAGTATCGCTATCCTGAAATACTCCCTGTAAACATTTCTGTTATACTTATTAATTTGTGAAATAATTTCCATAGGGTTTTGTACATTTTCTTCCTGCAGTATCCTAAATCCTTGTCTTTTGGCAAAAGCTTTCTGGGCACTTATAAATCTATTACCTGCTTGTTGTAATTTACCTTCGGCATTCTCAAGAGCTCTCAGGTATTTTTCCATTGCTTTAAAACTGGAAGTACTTTCTTTTTTCAACTTCCCCATTTTTTTATAATCATTGTTAAAGACTGCCTTATACATTTTGAACACTTTCAGACACTCTTTCCTCATCCCTTTATCTCCTCTGAAAGGTTTCAGCGTCTTCACTCTCTGATTAGAAACTGCTATTTGCTGGATTACATTTTGTCTTTTTTGTCTTGCAACGGCTTCATTATCATTATGGGCAGAATAGATAATGTAATCCAGGCTTTTTTCTATGATTTGTTTCTGTTCATTAACTATAAAATTATTATAAGCGACCGGGTCATTAAAGGTTCTTTGTGCAATTCCGGAGGAAATGAATAGAAAAAGGGAAAAGATAGTAAATATAATTGCTTTCATATCAGGACTTTTTATTTGCATTACGAAAAAAAACTTCAAGGGTTAGCAGGATTCTCTTCGGTAAAAGAAACATTTTATATCCATTGGGGTAATTTCTTAATAAAACCCAAATGCTTATGAAAAGAAATTTACTGTTTTTTTTACTTTTAAGCCCTTTATATTCTTTTTCTCAGGAGACACACGTTGTAGAGGTTCGTAATTTTGAATTTATCCCATCTGAAATTACCATTAAACCTGGTGATATTGTTCATTTTCAATGGGTAGAAGGCGACCATACCATTACGAGCACAAATATTCCACCCGGGGTTGGTGCATGGACAGCCGATCTTAATGTCATTAATCAACAGTTTCTTCTTGAATTGACGGTTGAAGGAGAGCATCATTTTAATGAGCTTGAGGCTGGAGGGCAAATGACCGGAGTAATTATTGTTGATGGAGAAGGACAAACTGTTAGCGTAAACCTAAGGAAAGAGGTAGACAATATTTCGATGAAACAAAATACTCCTAATCCCGCCTACTTTAATACCTCTATTGAGGTAAATACAGCCGGATTACCGGGGACTGTTAAAGTATTCAATATGATTGGAGAGGAAAGGTTAAGGGTAGATGTATCAGGATTAGAAGTAATAGATTTAGATATCAGCAGCTTGCCTGATGGCCTTTATGTATATTGTCTCGAAATAGAAGGACAAAGGTATGTGACCAGAAAAATGATGGTGGCCTTTCAGTAAACAAAATCGGGTCAGATTATTTCTGACCCGGTAATTAACTAATTTTTATAGGTAACTCAGGCAGTTTCATACACTAATCCTTAAGTTCCTTAGGTAATTCTGTGGTAATGTCTTCAATTTCGATTTCAGAAATATATCGTTATAGACATATTTTGAGATGTCTATGGTTAATAAATCATATTCAAAACGTGTTTCCCAACACCTGATATTTTTTAATGCTCCTAATCGCTCTAGGGCTTTTTAATATTGTTTTTGTACTTTTCAACGAATCCTTACGTTATAAATACGCTATTTTCAATAAAATAATATCTTTGCAGAGTTTTGGCTTGCTATTTGTTATTTTAATATTATTACAGACTAAATCCAATGTATAGGCTTCTGCATCTTTTATTAATTTACACCTTTTTAATGGTGCTGCCTAAATCGTCTTTCGGTCAAATGCGATCCGATAGTCTTCTCAAAAAATATATCCGGGAAATTGAAGTAAACCTCGAAAAAGAAGAATATCAAAGTGCTATGGATAATCTGAAAAAGGTGTTCAGTCTTAAGATAACACTGCCAGATGAAATTGCCTATTATTATGGATATACACTTGTAAAACAAGGCAACTATGTGAAAGGCAAAGAAGCACTACATAAATATATAGAGTTAAAGGGAAGTGGAAAGTACGTTGAAGAAGCTAAGCGGTTACTTATTGTTTCTGAATCGAATATATGTCAACATTGCCTCAATACCGGTCATTACGATGAAAAGGAGAATTGTGGCGATTGCCAGGGTAGTGGGAAATTAATCTATAGTTGCAGGAGTTGCAGTGGAAAAGGTCAGGTACTTTGTAATGTATGCAGAGGAACTGGTGTAGTAAGACGTGGATCGGATTTCGGTGAAAAATACCAAAATTGTACCAGGTGTTCGGCAAAAGGCGTGGTTGATTGTTCTTCCTGTAATGGTTCTTCGGTTAATAAGTCTTTGTGTAAGAGGTGTAAGGGCGAGGGTAAGCTGGTTAAAAAAGTTCGTTGTAACCATTAATTCTTTTTTATTTTTTTAATTATTTTTCGATAAAATATACAATTTTTCTAGTTACTTTTGAAGTCTCATAGTTAATTTGCACATTCTTAATATTTAAGTGAGTATAATGAAAACTCCATTCTATCTTTCAGCTTTTTTCTATCTTTTAATTAATTCCTTACAAGCGCAAGACCCCATAAACACCTGGGAGATTATAAATCAGCAGAGTATCGGAGAACAAATAAACAATGCCACCTCAGTTCGTATCGGTGGGGGAGGTAATATTTTTGTCGGTACGAATCACAATGGAGTTTTTCAATACGATCCAGATGATGCTGAATGGATTAATCATACAATGACATCTGTTAATAGAATTGTAAATCCTCTGGGTGTATATGTACTTACGACAACCGGTATGAGTGTATACTCCGGGGAGGCTTTTAATTCGATGAGTAATGTCACCCCGGACGGAGACTTTTGGAATGATTTTCGGGATTTGGCCATAGAGCCGGCGGGACATATGTGGGTGGCAACTTCCGGAGGCTTGGTAGTAGATAGTTCAGGAAATGACGGGCAGAGATTTTATACAGACGAAACGAACAATTTTCCGCTTTTTGATTTTTCGCCCATTACTGCAGTGCGTATTGATAATTCAAACCGGAAATGGGTAGGTACAGAATACGGAGGTATAATAAAGATCAGCAGCAATGGAAATGATTTTGAAGTATTTAATACCGGTAATTCTGCTTTGCCCTCCAATGAGATTTATTTTATCGAACTGAGAGATAATTACCTTTGGATAGGTACAAGTGCAGGTCTGGTGCGTTTTAATATGGATAATGAATGGGTAGTTTATTCGGTTGAAAACACCGCAGGAGGAATACCATCCAATGATGTTAATGCGATCTTGTTTCACCAAAACAGGGTGATTGTGGCTACCAAGGGTGGTTTGGCTGTACGTGTAAATAACGAATGGATTCCTTATACCACAGGAAATACCAACCTGCCATCGAATATTATAACTGATCTTGCCGTACATCAATCAGAAGCTAAACTTTATTTGACCATGGAGGGAGAAGGGGTAGCCAGAATACTTCTGAGTGAAATCCCTGAAAATACAGTTTCGATCGAACAAGAAATTTCTGTAGCTGATTTTAATGTTTACCCTAATCCTGTTTCAAACGAATTGACCATTCAGTTTAATAAAAGTAACAGAGATCTTATAAGTATTGAAATAGTAACAGTTTCTGGAGAAACCCTTAAGCAATACAAAATTCCAAAAAATACTAAAAGCAGTACCACGCTTGATGTATCATCCTTGTCTCCCGGGACATATCTACTTAAAATAGTGGGTAATGATGGTGTTGTTTTTAAAAAAATTATTAAATCCTGATCAGCTCAAATTATCCGATATTTATTATGAAACTGGCTTTTAGGTCTCTTTTTTTTATAGTTCTATTTAATCTGTTTTTTAGTACCAATGCTGATGCAACCCACGTGGTGGGAGCAGATATTTCTTATAGGTGCTTAGGTGATAATGAATATGAATTCACGTTGAATGTTTATAGGGATTGCGATGGGATTCCGGTATCACCTTTTTTTAAAATGGATTATAGTTCTTTGAGCTGTAATATTCAAGGTAATTTTGATGTACGTCAGGTGGGAGCTCCTG